>CAZACA010000154.1:0-4537 GCA_964483515.1 uncultured Treponema sp. | reverse complement strand
GACGGATGCAATCCGAAAAACAGGGAATCCCTTGCCACTGAACGACGGAAAGCACGAAGCCAGCGGAGAATCATTTTCCGCAGAAGGATGCGACGGATGAAAACGTTCCGCCTGCTGCAAAGAGAGAAACTTTTTCCCGAAACCAAATCCGAATGCATTCAGTTAAAATCCATGAATCCTTACGAACTCCGCATAAAATCACTGGACGAAAAACTTGCGCCTTACGAACTTGGACGCGTTCTGTTCAATCTTTCCGTGCGCCGCGGATTTAAAAGCAACAGAAAAGACGATGCAGACGAAAAAAACGAAACTAAATCTGAAAAAATGACTCAGGCGCAAAAAATCGACAGTCTGGCTCAGGCAATGAAATCGTCGGGTGCGCGGACTCTGGGCGAATTTCTCTGGAAAAATCGTGAAGAAAACGGAGGAACCCGATTCGCGCCGGGCAGAATGAATTATTATCCGCTGCGGAAATTTTATATGGACGAATTCGACGCGATTCAAAAAAATCAGCAGAAATTTTTCAGCAGCGTGGACTGGGACGCAATCCGGCACGAAATTTTTTATCAGCGGCCGCTTCAGCCCCAGGAACGCGGAAAATGCATTTATCTTCCGGAAAAAGACCGCACGTTTAAATCCATGCCGTGTTCGCAGAAAATGCGGATTTTGCAGGACGTTTACAACCTGAATTTCACTAAAAACGGAAAACTGGTAAATCTTCCGGACGAATGGCGGGACGAGTTAATAAAACTTCTGGATTCAGAGGAAAAAGTTACGTTTGACAAAATGCGGAAAAAATTCGGTCTGGACGAAAAAATTACGTTTAATCTGGAAACCGAATCGCGGACTTTTTTGCAGGGAAATTCTACCGCGAAAAAACTGCGGCAGGAAAAATGTTTCGGCAGAAAATGGGACGAATTTTCCCTTTCCGAGCAGGACGACATTGTGGAAACGCTGATTTCGGCGGACGAAAATTCCGACGTGGAAAAAATGCTTGAAAAATACAGTCTTTCGCAAAGTCAGGTTGAAAACATTGAAAGGCTGAATTTTCAGTCGGGCACGGCGAATCTCTGTCGCGAAATTTCTGAAAAAATCGTGGCGCAGATGGAAGAATCTCATTGCCGGATTCAC
This sequence comes from uncultured Treponema sp., assembly GCA_964483515.1. Classification (GTDB taxonomy): domain Bacteria; phylum Spirochaetota; class Spirochaetia; order Treponematales; family Treponemataceae; genus Treponema_D. Next base: position 3,406 of record CAZACA010000154.1, on the reverse strand, counting down.
GAAGCGGTTGAAAAAATCGGCTTTAAATACGCCGACCAGTCCGTGGAAAAATTCGACAGACTTCCGTACTACGGAAAAATCCTTACAACTTCTACCATGGGGAAAAAATCGAATCCGCGGAACGACGAAGAAAAATTCGGAAAAATCGCGAATCCCACCGTTCACATTGCGCTGAATCAGACGCGAAAAGTCGTCAACACGCTGATTGAAACGTACGGAAAGCCCCGTCAGATTGTGGTGGAAGTGTCCCGTGATTTGAAAGCAGGCCGAATCGCCAGGGAAAATATCCTGAAACGTCAGGCGCAGAACCGGAAGGAAAACGAACGGCTGAACAAAGAAATTCGTGACGAAAATCCGCAGATTCCTTTTCCGAACAAAAATGACCGGCTGAAGCAGAAACTTTGGGAAGAACTGGGGGAAGGCACGATAGAAAGGCGATGCGTTTACTGCGGAAAACCAATCGGCGGCGCGGATATTTTCAGCAGCAGCATACAGATTGAACACATTCTTCCTTTTGCGCGGACACTTTGCGACAGTGAATTCAACAAAACCGTTGCTCACGAAAAATGCAATGCTTTTAAAGGAAACCGTTCGCCTTACGAAGCATTTTCAGGAAATCCCGGCGGATACAACTGGAGCGAAATTCAGGAAAGGGCATCGAATTTTAAAGATCCGAGGAGACGTCGTGCATTTACTGAAAACGCCATGGAATTTTTTGAAAAGGAAAGCGGATTCCTTTCGCGGCAGCTTACCGACAACGCGTACATTGCAAAATCGGCGCTGAAATATTTAAAATCGGTAGTGGAAAAAGATTCGGATGTCTGGGCGGTGAGCGGCGGAATGACGGCTCTTCTGCGCAAAAAATGGGATCTGGATTCGGTTTTAAAGCGGAAAATCGGCAGGGAAGAAATTGCGCATTTTGAACTGAAGGACGAAGAAATCGGAACGTACAAAAAAAATCGGTTCGACCACAGGCATCATGCGCTGGACGCTTTTGTAATTGCACAGATTGACCGCAGCATGGTTCAGGAAATTTCGCGCCTGAATCAAATTTACAGGGCGGATTCCATAAAAGTGCCTGAACTTCCGGTTTTGCGCGAAGATTTAATCGAAAAAACAAAAAATATCACGGTGAGTTTCCGGCCCGACCACAGTTCCGCGGGAAAATTGTCTGAGGAAACGCTTCTGGGAAAAATTAAAAAAGTAAGGCAAATCCCCGTCGCTGAATTAAAAAAGGAACAGATTAAGGGGATTAGAAGTGATAAAATTCGCGCAGATTTTGAAGCGAAATTCGGCGAAACAAAGGACATGAAAAAAACGATTTCGCTTCTCAAGGACATTTATCCGACGATTTCTGTTTACGAAGAAATTTTTGTGAAAAGGGAATATCTTTCTTCGCTGAACGAAAACAACATTGATAAAATAATCGATGAAAAAATAAAAAATGCGCTGAAGGAATTCATAAAAAATCATCCGGATGAAAAATTTGAAGCCGTTCTGGAAAAATTCAAGAATGAAACGAAAATTAAAAAAGTTCGGTGCAAAAATCATGTGCAGGTTCCGATTGAAATTGTGAACAAAGATAAAACGAAGCGATTTCTGTGCCCTGCCGATTATTTTGCTGCCGTGGTCTGGGAAATTCCGCCCCAAAAAGCGGATGGCAAAAAAACGTACAAAGCAACGTTTATCCGGCGCGACCAGGCGAATTCAGCCGAAGAAAAACCGCAATCCGATGCAAAAAAAATCTGCAAGGTACACAAGGACGACTGTCTGGAATTTTGCCATGAAGGAAAATGGTACAAGTGCCGCGTGGCAGGTTATGATACGATTCACAACAGGTTAGATGTTAGGCCGATTTTTGCAACGACTTCCTGCAGGGACTGGATAATTTCTACGAATGAGCGGATGCTGGAACCGTGCTGGAACCCGACGAAAGGACAGAATTATATTTCGGTGAATAAACTTTTCGGAGAAATGCAGGCGCATTACATTACCGTCAGCCCCATCGGAAAAGTTTGCAGAAAAAAGCAGAAATTTGACTGATTCGTTAAAGAATTCGTGCTGTCGTACCGATAAAATAGTATGCTAAACAGAATAATAGAGGTTTCAGAAGAAAACCGCTACGTTTCGTTGAGCCGCGGTTTTATGGTCATAAAGGATGAGTCGAAAATTCTGGGACAAATTCCTCTGGACGACATTTCGACGCTTCTTCTGACATCCCATGGCATCACGCTTAGCAAAAACGTTTTGAACGCACTTGCAGAAAAAAATTGCATAACGGTTCTGTGCGGAAAAAATTACGTTCCGCAAAGCATGGTGCTTCCCGTGGCGAATCATTGCTTTTTTACAAAAAACGTAAAAATGCAAATCGATTGTTCCGTTCCATTTAAAAAGCGGATTTGGCAGCAGATAGTCGTTCAAAAAATCAAAAACCAGTCCATTGCACTGAAATCCTGCGGAAAAGACGGCGGAATTCTTGACGAAATTGCATCGGCAGTAAAATCAGGCGACCAGACGAATCGCGAAGGACACGCTGCAAAAACGTACTGGCGGATTTTGTTCGGAAAGGAATTTGTCCGCGACCGTTACGCTCCTGGAATCAATGCGCTTTTAAATTACGGATATGCGGTCATGCGTGCTGCAATGGCAAGGGCAATTTGTTCCGCCGGACTGATTGCTGCGCTGGGAGTGAATCACAGAAATAATTTGAATCAGTTCTGCCTCGCCGATGATTTTTTTGAAATTTACAGACCCGTTGTGGACGTGATGGTTTTCGGGCTGAATGAAAACGGCATGAATTGCGTAACGCCCGAAGCAAAAAAAATTCTGACGAACCTGCTGTGGACAAACGTTCATACAAAATCGGGAAATTCGCCGGCGTTTCAAAGCATGCAATATCTTGTCAATTCTTACGTTCAGGCGATGGAAGAAAAAAATCCCGTGATTGATTTGCCTGTCTGGGACGGAACCACGGTCAACGGATGATTTTTTCAGGATTTGGGGAATGAGGAGTTTTGAATTAAACAGATACGAACTTATGTGGATGCTGGTTTTGTTCGATTTGCCGGTCGTCGAAAAAAAAGACCGGAAAGCCGCCACGGAATTCAGGAATTTTTTGCTGGACAACGGATTTTCCATGTTTCAGTATTCCGGGTACATGAAACTGTTTTCGGGAAAAGACGCCGCCGAAAAATATTACAAACTGATTAAGGAAAATCTGCCTGAAAGCGGAAAAGTGGACATAATCGCCATAACCGACAAACAGTATTGCAACATCGTAAGTTATTCGTGCAGGAAAAAAGAGCAAAAAAAAGAGCCGGAACTGTTCGATTTATTCTGATTTTCGCCGGAAAATAATACGCCCCGTGCACCCTATTTCTTTACAGGAAAAGGAATTGCACGGGAC
>CAZACA010000153.1:0-4548 GCA_964483515.1 uncultured Treponema sp. | reverse complement strand
AAAATCCGGAGCGAATTTCTTGCATTATGAAAAGCGTTTGACTATAATGGCGGCAAATGAGCAACGGAAATTTTACTTACGGAACTGAAGAAAAACGACGGCTGATTACTCAACTTGAAGACCAGCTGAAGGAAATTCGCGACGTCGACATCCTGCTGGAAAATATCCTGAGCGATGCGCGGAAAATCGTCAACGCAGATGCCGGTTCCATTTACGAATACGACGGAAAAGAAAATAAACTTTGGATTCGTTACAGTCAGAACGATACGCTGCAAAAAAAATTGGGGCAGGGCGAAAAACTTTCGTACACGTCTTTTTATCTCATTCCCACGAATCAGTCCATTTCCGGTTATTGCGTCATTTCAAAAAAACTTTTAAACATTCCCGACGTTTATCACATGGACGATTATCTTGACGCGGAAAAAACTGAATTCCGTCAGTTTGAATTTAATTCGGCGAACGATGAAATAAACGGCTACCACACGAAATCCATGCTCACCATTCCCCTTATAATGACCAACGGAAAAGTTCTGGGCGTCCTTCAGATAATCAATGCAAAGGATGCGGACGGAAATGTGGTTCCATTCGACGGCGAGGCGGAATTTTACATTTCACAGTTTGCATCGAAAGTCGGCTCCATTTACGAATACGCTTATTTAACCAGGCTGAACATCGATCGTCTGGTAAAAACGGCAGGATTCCGCGACCCCAAGGAAACCGGCGCGCACGTAGAAAGAGTTTCGCGTTTTTCCCTGGAAATTTATGACCGTTATGCGTTCAACAAAAAAATTCCTGAAAAAGAACGTGAGCGGTTCCGCGATAATCTCCGGCTTGCAGCAAGATGCCACGACGTCGGAAAAGTTGCAGTTCCCGACGAAATCCTCAAAAAAGAAGGCGTTTTGAACGAAGAAGAGCGCGACATAATGAAAGGACACACTTGCGTAGGTGCGCAGATTTTTACGCCCGTAGAAAACGACCTGGACAAAATGGCGCGGGATGTCTGCCTGCATCATCATGACCGGTGGGACGGCGGAAACAAAGGCTATCCCGGAAATTACAACTACATGGATTACATTCCGACTACAAAAATGCCTCACGAACTGGAACAGGCGCTTCACGGCGAAAAAATTCCCCTTTCCGCACGAATCGTTGCCCTGGCTGATGTTTACGACGCGCTCCGGCACAAACGCTGCTATAAATCCGAATGGACTGCCGATGACACTTTTGATGAAATCGCTTCACAACGGGGAAAACAGTTCGACCCGGATTTAGTTGACGCATTTTTGCAGATAAAGGAACGCCTGGAAGACATTAACCGCACCATAAGTTGACCGGTTTTTTATTCGATTTTTTTAATCAGATTTTTTTTTTGCGCGAAAATTATTTTGTGTGCGTTTTCGGCAAAAATGGCAAATTCTTCCTTTCCGTAGGATTTTTGTTTTCCGCCCGTGGAAACGCCCAGATTTTTCATCCGTAAACTCAATTCCCGTTCTTCCAGAAACTGCGCAATGTTTTTTTCCGTGAAAATCGTGCCCAAATCGTTCATCACGAAAACTTTTTTTTGCAAAAGCCGTTCCGCCAGCACCAGATCCCGCGTCACTGCAACGTCGCCTTCCGCCGAATTTTCAAAAATAAAATCGTCCGCCGCATCCTTTTCGCCGCCGCAAATTTTCATTTTGCAGAACGGATTTTCGTTTTCTGCAACGATTTCCCGGTTCGCCGCCAGAACGACGAGAATCTGATTTTTTTGTGAAATTTTCAGAAGGAATTTCCGCGCTTTTTTCGCACAGGAATCAGCGTCCACAAAAATTTTCACGCTAAAGTACTCCGGAAATTTTTTCAATCATGCTTTTTGCAATTTCTTCGATGCGGATTTCTTCGTCGTCCTTTGAATTTTTCAGCGAAATGGATTTCTGTTTTTCGCGGTAAAGTTCGTCCACCAGTGCGAGTCCTGACAGAATGCTCACTTTCAGCGGGTCGTTTACGCCGGAAGTTTTTTTAATGGAATCGGTAATCTGCTTGTAATACGACAGAAGTTTGGCAAGATACGCGTCGTCTTCATCAGCCTGCGCCGAAAAAGATTCGCCCAGAATGTCGATTTGAATTTTTCCCACGTTTTTTTCCGAAAAAAATTAAAAAATATCGAACTGACTGTCGATTCCGCCCTGTTCCTGATTCTGCGGATTTTCGTTCTGTTCAAAAATTTGCGGTTCGGATGGCGGAACTGAATTTTCCTGCATGGCGTCCTGAATTTGTTCTGCAAGAAATTCGCTTTGATTCTGCTGTGGAATTTGATTTTCCGCGGATTCAGTCTGATTCGGTTCGCTTTGTGAAAAAAGTTCGCCCTGATTTTCTTCCGCGACGTTCTGTTCAGGATTTTGCGCTTCCGGTTCCTGCACGTCAGCAGAATTCTGATCGCCCTGGTCCGGCTCAAGAAGTTTGTCTTCCACCGAACTGAGACGATCAATTGTTTTAAGAATGCTTTCCTCGATTTTTGCCTGGGCCGATTCCATCGTAGAAACCAACTCCGTTTTTTCAGAAAACGCTTTTGTAAGCTCGGCGCATTCTCTACGCAAAGCATCGTTTTCTGATTCAAGCCGTGCAACTTTTTCAGTCAGCGAACTGATTTTCTGTACGGCAGATTCTACTTTTTCCTGCAAAACCAAAACTTGATCGAGTGTAACCATCTTTTATGCCTTTATTGCGTTTTTTGCAACTTCAACAACTGCCTTGAATGCAACCGGATCTTCAATCGCCATGTTGCTCAATGCTTTTCTGTTGAGTGTAACTCCTGCTTTCGTCAGACCGTCGATAAAACGGCTGTACGTCAGACCGTCGGCTCGAACTGCGGCGTTGATACGTGCAATCCAGAGGCTGCGGTAATCGCGTTTTTTGAGTTTGCGTCCGACATAAGAGTGGGAAAGTGCTTTTACAACGGCATCTTTTGCAGCCTTGTAATTTGACTTTCTGTCGCCTTTAAATCCTTTTGCAAGTTTAAGAATCTTCTTGCGGCGATTTTTTCGTTTTGCTCCGTCTATTGCTCTTGACATTTCGTTCTCCTATCAACCGTATGGAAGCTGCTGCTTGCGGATTCTTGCTGCTGAATCTTCAGAAAGAATTCCTGCGTGGCGCAAATTCATTTTTCGTTTGGGTGATCTCTTTGTCAAAATATGGCGAAGATTCATTTTTTTGTACTTTACTTTTCCAGTACCGGTTAAAGAAAATCGCTTTGCGGCGGCTTTCTTCGTTTTCATTTTAGGCATAATTTACCCCTGTTTTTTGACTTTTGAACCGAGCGTCATGGACATGAACCGACCTTCCATTGCGGCAGGTTTTTCGATGGCGTAAGAACCTTCGGTAAGTCGTTTTTCAACTTCTTTCAGAACGTCGAAACCGAGTTCGGTGTGGGCAAGTTCACGTCCGCGGAAACGAATCGTTACTTTTACTTTGTCGCCCTCGTTTAAGAATTCCTGAACGTGCTTGGCTTTCGTGTCAAGGTCGCCTGAGCCGATTTTTGGCTGCATACGAATTTCCTTGAGTTTCAGTACTTTCTGATTTTTGCGGGAGTCACGGAGTTTTTTCTCCTGCTCAAACTTGTACTTTCCGAAATCCAGAATTTTGCAGACCGGCGGATTTGCGTTTGGCGAAACTTCTACAAGGTCGAGGTCCCGATCCTTTGCCATTCTGAGGGCTTCAATTGTCGGAATAATTCCTTTCTGTTCGCCTTCTTCATCAATGAGTCGAATCTCCCGAACGCGTATCTGTTCGTTCACGCGCATACCTTTTGTGTCTGCCAATTATCCTCCTAGAGTACAAAATACTCGTATAGCACGGGGCGCATTCTAGCAAATTTCATTGAATTGTGTCTAGTGAAATTTTTTTTCGGAAAGTGAATTTGTAAAGGACGAACACGGCGAAAACGTAAAAAATCGACAGGAAAAAATAAAGGTTTCCGCAGATTTTGAAAAACCAGATTGATTCGATTACGGGCTGAATCAGACACGCAGAAACGAAAATTAAAATTGCAGGAACCGGACGGAATTTTTTTTCAGACGCATCGTGAAATTTTTCCACGGAACACTGAATCATCGCAATGGTGGAAATCGTCAGAACCGGATTTAAAAAAAGCGCAAAAAAAGTTTCCTTTTCTCCCGCGGAAATCGTGGAGTACGGAGTGTAAACCGCATAAAAAAAAGCAAGCAGCGGAAAAAAAACTTTCGACCTGTAGCGGAAATCGTCCCTGCAGAAAAAGAAAAAAATCGCGCCGATAAAAACTGACGGAAAAAAAATTGACGCGGAAAGATGCAGGACGTGTTCCGGAAAAAATGCCGTGGGAACGTAAACGCTGAAAATAAAAAATTCGCGCACGCACGAAACCGCTGCACCAGAAATCAGTCCCGCCACGCACGGAATCAAAAAATCGCGCATTCTGTATTCAGAAAAAAAACAGTACGCCGCCGCCACGCATGGAATCGACAGCACCAGAAACGAAAACATGACGCGATTCTACCGGCAATCGTTTTTTTTTGCAACCGATGAAAAGTCGTA
>CAZACA010000152.1:0-4558 GCA_964483515.1 uncultured Treponema sp. | reverse complement strand
TTTTTTGTTTCCGCGCCGCAATGAAAAAAATAAAAATAAAATTTTATGCGAAAAGTTCCGTGGTTTTCAGCCACTGACAGACGCGTTCGGCATCTTTGTCCAGTTCGCGGTCGTCAAAAACAAAGTCGCTGAGTTTCCGGATTTCAGCGTAAACTTTTTTCGTGAAAGGCGAAAAATTTTCCGTGCCGCACAAATCCACCGCCTGCATTGCTGCCAGAAGATGCACCGCAAACTGAAGGTAAACGAGTTCAACCTGTTCGTCGAATTTTCGTGCGCTGATCGTTCCCATGGAAACTTTGTCCTGGTTCAGTGCTTCCGTGGGCTGACTTGTAAGGCTGACGGGAAAACAGTAACTTGCAACTTCTCCGCGGATTGCACTGATGGTGATTTGCGCCGCCTTGAATCCAAGCCTGAGTCCTGCACGCGGATCGTCGTCCTTTGTAAACGGAATTAAATTTTCGGTGAGTCCGTTGAATTTTCCGTCGATGATGACTTCCGCCTGTTTGTCGCTCAAATCCGAAATGTTCGCCAGGGCCGTCCGCAGGTAATCGCATGAAGCGCAGATGTGTCCGCCGTAAAAATTTCCCGTGTTGTAAAGCCGTCCGTTTTCTGCGTCCACAAGGGGATTGTCGTTCGCCGAATTCAATTCTTCCGTGATCCAGTTTTTTGCAACTTCCAGAGTGTCGCGATAGACGCCGTTGATTTGCGGAGCGCACCGGATGGAATAACGGTCCTGAATTTTATTTTCCTGTTTTTTGTAGCCTTTTCCGTCCATGGATTCAATCTGCGATTTTAAAAATTCTTCGTATTTGAAAACGCGTCCTGAATCTTTTACGATGTTGAAAATGTACGCCGCACTTTCCGACTGTCCGCGATGATTTTTTATTTCGCTCACTTTTGCAACGAAAGGCGTATCTTTTCCGCGGGTAATTTCCGAAGTCACTGCCGAAAGAAAATCAGAAACATCAGCAAGCCGCCGCGCCTTTTTCCATGCCAGCGAAGCCACCGCAGTCATCACCGAAGTTCCGTTCATGAGGGCAAGTCCTTCCTTTGCTTCGAGGGGAACCGGTTCGATTTTTTCCGCGTCAAGCGCTTCCTTCGCCGGAACGATTCTGCCCCTGTAGTAAACCGTCCGCTTTCCCATGATTACCGCCGCCAGATACGAAAGGGGAGTCAGGTCGCCCGAAGCACCCACCGAACCAAGCTGCGGAATTACCGGAATGATGTCTTTGTTTAAAAGCTGCTGCATCATTTTTGCGATTTCCGTGCGGATTGCACTGTGACCGCCTTTTACGTTTCCGTTTAACCGTGCAAGAATTACTGCGCGTCCCGTTTCCCTGTCGAATTTTTTGCCCAGCCCGATTCCGTGGTACGTTACGATGTCCCGCTGAAGTTCGCCCGCCTTTTCCACGCTGATTTGATTTGCGCAGGAATCGCCGAAATCCGTGGTGACGCCGTAAGTCGGAACGCCGGTCTGAATGTAGTCCATTAAAAATTTCCGCGACTTTTCCAGCGTACTCCAGAATTCGCCGTCATCAGGAAAATCCACGCTTTCGTTTTTAAATGCAACGTCCCACACGTCATCGATGGTAAGGTCATTTCCGTTTACGATTTTCATTTGTCTCGCTCCGTTGAAAAAAAAATAAAAACTTTTTTAAATGAAAAAAAGCCGCCAAAAAAATTTCAGCGACTTCTGTATTTTAAAAAATCATTCGTCGTAGACTTTCAGAATTTCAGTCAGTTTTTCTTTTCCGATGATTCTGAAAAAACTTGCCAGACGCGGTCCCTGATCTTTTCCGATTAACGCCTGATAAAGCGAAGTGAAAAGCGATTTTGCTTCCAGATTTTTTTCCGTGGCAATATCGTACATGGCCTGCTGACATTCCTTGTCGGTCTGAAACGAATCGAGCCTGGGCACGACTTCCTTCAGCACGCGGACGACTGCTTCCTTCTGCGCACCCGTGATTGATTCGGCCCTGCTTCCGTCAGTCCTGAGGGTAAAGCAGAAATCCGGCGCACAGTCAGGAGCACATTCGGTAATCCAGTACCAGGCACACGCGCATCGTTTTTTAAGCGTTTCCATCTGTTCGGGTTTTACGTCGCCCAGCGATTCCACGGCTTTTTCGATGTCGCCTGAATACGTCTGCAAAATCGTGGTCAGAAGCCTGAAGGGAATCTGATACGGCATGATTTCGGGGACTTCACCGGTCTGGCTCAATTCGTAAATTCGTTTTTCCTTTAAGAAAATTTCTTCGTTTTTTGCTTTTTCAGTCTGCCATGCGATTCGTTCGGTTTTGTCGTAGGCTTCGTAAATCGTTACCACGTCCAGATCGAAACTGATGGAAAATTCGTGATCGACTTTGTTTACGGCAAAAATGTAGCGCAGGACTTCGCTCTGATAAACTTCCAGCGCATCCACAAGGGAAATGACTTTTCCTTTTGACGATGACATTTTTCCCGGAACGCCCTTGAGCTTGACGAAATCGTATTTCATGGTAACCGGCGCGTCCCATCCGAAAACTTTTTTGCTTACGAGTTTTGCCGTGTCGTAACTTCCGCCCGGACTGATGTGATCTTTTCCGCCCGGCTCGAACACGACTTTTTCTTCGTTCCATCTCATGGGCCAGTCCACGCGCCATCCGAGTTTAAATTCCGGGGAAGTCCGCAGGTCGCCTTTTTCTTCGTGACCGCATGATTTGCACCTGTACGTAACGGAATATTCGCCGTCGTATGAAAGAATTTCGGTTTCGTCCCTGTTGCATTTGCAGCAGAAAGCAGCCACAGGCCAGTATTCGTCTTCCGCCTTCATTTTGTGTTCGTCGTCGCGATATGCATTTAAACATTCCTTTATGAGCGAACGATTCTGAAGCGCTTTTTTCATTCCTTCAGCGTAACGGTTTTCGCGGTAACGTTTTGACTGATACAAAAATTCAGGATGAATTCCCACCCGCGGAAGCTGCGTTTCAATGTCGGCTTCGTGGTGCCGTGCATAATTTTCGTCGCGTCCGGAAGTGTCGGGAACGAACGTAATGGGGAAGCGCAGATATTTTTCCAGAATTTCCGGATTCGGCATGTTTGCAGGAACTTTGCGGAAAACGTCGTAATCGTCCCAGGAATAAATGAAGCGTACATTTTTTCCGCGGGATTTCAGCGCACGGACGACTAAATCCACCGTAATGATTTCGCGGAAATTTCCGATGTGAACCGTTCCGCTGGGAGTAATTCCCGAAGCGCAGGTGTACAGGTCAAGGTCGCCTTTTTCTTTTATGATTTTTGCAGCCTGAAAATCCGCCCAGTGACAGAGATTTTTTTCTGAAGAAGATTCGTTTTTCATGGCGAGCATTATATTGAAATGCATTTGCGTTTTCAATCGAGCAGGAATTCTGCACGATGATTTTTGTCCGCGGAAAAATTTTCAGCCCGCCGAAGGAATCGTAAATTTTTTCAGGAAATTTTTTGCGCAGTGCAGGGAAAAGACAAAAAAAATTCCCTTTACAATTTCAGACTGAATTGCTAAATTACGCGCAAATTTCGCGTGATGATTTTTTCAATCGGCGAACAAAAAAAAATTTGCGTCTTACGACCGGAAAAAAAAAGTTGGGGAAACATGAAATTTCGTTCAAAGCACAATGACAGTCTTGCATTTAAAATCGTTTCGCGCACGACTCTGCTGGTGGCTGCAATTTGTTTTACGCTGACTGCTGTGGTTTTGTATTCCTACAGTTCGTCGCAAAAAAAGCAGGTCATAAAAAATATGTCTCGGAGCGGAATCGATGCAGGAAAACTCGTGGACATGAAAATCGATGCGCTGGTGAGCCAGGTGGAATCCATTGCCAGACGAAGCGAAATTCGTTCCATGGACTGGGCTGAACAGGAGCCGGTTTTAACGGAAGAAGCAAAAAAACTTGGATTCGCGCGTTTTCAGGTAAGCGGAAATTCGGGGCATTTCAATTTAACCGGCGGCGGAACTTCTTTTGGCGGCGACCAGAAATATTTTAAAAATGCAGTTTCGGGAAAGGCAGGAATTTCGGATATTCTGTTCGATGATTTTTCGGGCGAAATCATAATGATCATCAGTGCGCCGGTGAGGAATTTCCGCGGAGACATTGCAGGCGTTCTTTCGGCGGTGACAAAAGCGGAATTTTTGAATTCGATTACGGATGCGGTGGATCTGGATTACGACGGAAACTGTTTCATCATAAATTCGGCGGGCGAAAAAATGTCGGGCGTGGACTATCGCGGAAAAAATTCCCTGGAAAACGATTTGCGCGACCCTGAAGGAAAATCCGGCGGAAGGAAAGCGAGCCTCGTTCTGGCGGAAAAAATCATGATGCAGGGCGAAACGGGACTCACGGAATATTCGCTGGACAAAAAAAATTTTTATCTTTCGTATACGCCTGTGAATCACGGAAACTGGTTTCTGGGCGTGGCGCAGGACAAAAATCAGGCAATGGAAGTAATCCGCAGGATGTTCGTAAAAATGATTTTTCTTGCGGTGATTTTTATCGCGGCGTGCGTGGCGGCAGGAATTTTCATGGCAAAAAGTTTGAGTCCGCTG
>CAZACA010000151.1:0-4657 GCA_964483515.1 uncultured Treponema sp. | reverse complement strand
AAGTTGAGCACGCCGTTGCAGCCATAAAAATAATGTTGAATGCGCCCGACGAAACGTAGAAAAAAATGTTCGCCAGAAGCAGAATTTTCCACTGATGTTTTTTCGGCGCGGCGTAGTAGCACAGAAGGCTTGCTGCGATAAAAAATAAAAATGACCATGTTTTGAAATTCGTCAGGTTCATGATTTTTCCTCTTGAAATTACAGCGACGAGTTGAAAAATTTTTCCGCGTGAACCTGCATTTCGCCGTTTAAAAATCCGCGGATTTCCACGGAACCCGACTGATTCTGCGGGTAGGCGAAAAATTGTTCTGCCGGGAAAAACGATTCTGTCGTGGCATTTCTGGTTTTAAATTTTACGCTGAAATTTATGTCCTGAATTTTTTTCCGGTTTGTCACGGGAAGAAGGCGCACGCTTTTTTTGTCCGGTGATTCGTCGAAAACTACGCCAAGAATTTTTTCTTTCTGCGCCGCAAGTTTTTCGCCGTAACTTTCGTAAAAAAAATCAGACCGGTTTTCTGACTTATAAAATTCCGCGAATGCATTCGTAAATTTTTCGATTCCGCTTTTGTTCAGGTGGTTGTCGTCGGAATAATCCGTGTCCTGCAAATCCAGAAATTCTTTTCTGCACAGGCTGAAATCGTAAAACGCGAATCCTTTCTGCCGTAAAATTTCTTTCATGGCGGAATGAAATTCATCGTAGTTGCCTTTTTCGCACAGATAAAAATCGCTCTGCGGATTTATGTAGAAAAAAAGCGCGATGTTTTTTTTGCGGCACAATCCGATGATTTTGTCCAGCGTGGATTTGTAATCGTCGGAAATTTTCAGGACGGGAATTTCTTTTTCAATTTCCGTGGAAAAAAAAGTTCCGTTTTCAATGAATGATTCGTCCATTACGCATCCTTTTTGCTGTACCCCCCCCCCTACATTTTTATAGTAGCGGAGTGAAATTTTTTCGCGCAAAGTTTTCGCAGCGTGAACCGGATTCAAATCGATAAGTTTTTCAGTTCCGACGGGCAGAAGCGAATTTAAAAAATATTTCGGCGAAGTGGAATTCAGCACGAAATCAAATTTTACCCGGGGATTTTTTAAATAATGCGCGGCAAGAAACATGCTTTTTGACGGGCGGTTTTGCGATGTTTTTCCTGTCGTGCAGGCAACGGCGAAATCCGCTTCCAGAAAAATTTCCTTTATGTCGAAAAGCGAAACGGCTTCACGAATGACGGCGTAAGTGGAAACGATTCCCTGGCTCGGCGTTCCCAGACAGAACGTGCTTTTTCCGATGGAATCGTCCAGAATCCGCGGGGAAATTCCGTGGCTTACGTGGCTTGCTCCGCAGAAAATCACATCGACTTTTTCCTGACGATGAAATTCGTTCATGAGTGCGCGGGTGTAGGTGTCGCTGTCGTTGCAGAAAATAAATGCCGTTATTGCGCAAAGTGCGTAAAAAATTGCAAAAAAAGCGAAAAATTTTGCGGTTCGGGTGAAAATTTTTTTCATGCTGAATTCTCGCGGAATTATTGCAGGCTTTCCACCATTTTTTGCAGCGATTCGGCGGAATTGAAATTTTCCGGCACGATGTCTTTCGGCGTGATTTCAATGTCGAACGCTTCGTTTAAATTCTGCACCAGCTGCACGATGTCGAAAGAATCCAGAATCGCGTTGTCGATGAGTCCCTTTTCCGTTTCAAAATCCACATCGGGCTTTAATTCTTCGAGAATTTCCAAAAGTTTTTTGTCCATTTTTTTCTCCTGTAAAAAATTTAACAATTCAGCGGAAACGTATTTTTTTTGTCCCGCATCATTTTCAGCTGACCGTTTTCCACCGCAAAAACAAAAGGCAGGTCGTGGCTCAAAAAAAGGTAAATTCCTTCGGTGATGGAATACGCGCCGATATTTTTGAAAACCAGAATGTCGCCTTGATTCGGGGCGGAAAGTTTCGCTTTTTTTGAAATTACGTCGGCAGTCGTGCAGAGCGAACCGCACAGACAAAATTCTTCTGCCGCTTCAGACGATTTTTCCTTTTGCAGGTGAACGAACCGCGGAATTTTCATCGCCATAATCTGTCCGTAATAATTTATGTGATTTATTCCGCCGTCCAGAATTGCATAGGAAACGCCCTGAGTTTTTTTTATGTCGCAGATTTTCGTAACGTAACTTCCCGAAGTCGCCGCCACAAACCGACCCAGTTCCACGGTGTATTCGTAGCGCGAATTTTTTATTTGCAGCGACAATTCGTCCAGGTCGCTGAAATTTTCGGCAAAATCTTCCGCGGAAAAATAATCGAACGACAGGCCGGCTCCGTATTCAATCTGCGGAATTTTCACGCCGAATTTTTCTTCGATTTTTTTTGCAAACGATTCTATAAAAACGATTTCGTCCTTTATTTTGCTGATTTTTTTCTGCGTTCCCGAAAAATAATGAATTCCGCGCAAAGAAATCCGCCTGTTTTTTAAAATCGTTTCCATCGCCGAACAGAAATCCCCTTCGTCCATGCCGAACTGGTTGCCCGATGAAAACCGCAGAATTACTTCCTGATTTTTTTCCGCGTCCAGCACGGAAATCAAATCGTTCAAATGCGAAATGGATTCGATGGTAACGGTTTTTACGCCGAATTCCAGCGCTTTTTTTATCATTTCGCGGTTTTTCATTACGCCCGAAAAAACGATTTTTTTTGCATCAACGTTCAGCGCGCGGCAAATTTCCAGTTCGCCTTCGGAACAGACTTCAAACAGAATTCCGTCCAGATTTTTCAGCGCGTGAAGAAGAAATGCGTTTGCCTTTATGGCGTAACAAAGGGATGCGTTTTGCGGAAGACGTGACCGAATTTTTTCTGCGCGGCGTTTTGCTTCGTCAAAGTCGAAAACGTAGGACGGCGTGGGAAGCGAAAAATAATCAGTCATCCTGATTTTCCTCCGTCGGGAAAAATTTTTCTTCAAGTGCGCGCCGGTCGATTTTTCCGTTTTTTGTCAGCGGAAATTCAGCGGTAAAAATAAAATCGGCGGGAATCATGTAGGGCGGAAGGACGGGCTTTAAAAACGAAACGATTTCCTTTTTTTCCAGGGAATTTCCCGTGTAAAACGCTGAAATTCTGTTGTTTTTAAAAATGCAGAGTGCGCGGGAAATTTGCGGATTTTTTTCCAGTGCGCCTTCGATTTCGCCCAGTTCGATTCTGTGGCCCATGTGCTTAATCTGATTGTCTTTTCGTCCGAGATAAAAATAAATTCCGCCGGATTTTTTTGCCAGGTCGCCGGTCCTGTAAATTCGGTCAAAATATTTTTTCTGCGCGGGATTCTGTATGAAAACTTTTTCCGTGCGTTCGTTGTCGAAGTAACCTAAAGCAACGCAAGTTCCTGCCACGCAAAGTTCGCCGGTTTTTTCGTCGTCCGTGATTTCCTTTCCGTCGTCGTCCAGAAGCAGAATCCGCTCGTTAGGAAACGCTTCGCCGATGGGCAGGACAAAATCGTCAGGAATTTCGCGGGGAAGGATAAAATAAGTGCAGTTGCAGGTGATTTCCGTGGGACCGTACAAATTTACGTATTGCGCGTCCGGCACGAATTTTTTCCAGATTTTCAGCTGCTTTACGGGCATTACTTCGCCGGAAAACATGATTTTTTTTAAGTGCGACGGAATTCTGTAGGAAAATCCGTTCAGCGTGGAAATTATGCACAGCGCGGAAACAGCCCAAATCAGTGTGGTAATTTCGCGTTCTTCCAGAAAATCAAGTAATTTTGCAGGAAAAGAAAAATACGACTTTGGAACCAGATGAACCTGTGCGCCCGTGAAAACCGCGGAAAAAATGTCCTTTACCGAAACGTCAAAATCGAACGGCGCCTGGTTTGCAATCCGGTCATCGGAAGAAATTTTGAAAATTTCCGTGAAGCACGAAATAAAATCTACGATATTCTTGTGGCAGACAACGACGGCTTTTGGTGTTCCGGTTGTGCCCGAAGTGAAATTCGCATAAACGGGGTCGGTGTCGATGGAAGAAATCCGGCGGAATTCTTTTTGCTGCGGAATTTTTACTTCATCATCGAAAACCGGTTCGGCGTTCAGTTCGGAAAATTTCTTTTGATTTTTGCGCTCAGTAACGATTTTTTTTACGCCCAGAGTCTGAATCATGGAATTTATCCGCGCGGCAGGAAAAGCGGAATCAAAATACGAATAAAAACAGCCGGCATAAATCGCTGCGAAGAACCACTCCAGCGTTTTTACCGATTTTTCGATCATTACGGGAACGGCTTCCCGCGGACGAAAATTTTCCGCTACAAAAACCGAAAGTTCCTTTGATTTCGCTACGAATTCTTTCCAGGTAACGCTTTCGTTTAAATCTGAAAATGCAATTTTATCAGGAAATTTTTCCGCCGTTTCTTCAAGAAAATCCGTCACCGTAAACTTCATGGTCACCTCGAATGCGGAATGTTACAACAAAGCGTTTTATTTATCAAGGCGCACAGGATTCCCGTCACGATTTTCATTTACAATTTTCGCGTTTTGCTTTATTCTTTATGAAGTTGATAGGTTTTGAGGTAAATATGGCGCAGTTTTATTTTCTTTCAGTTTTGTTGAATGTTCTTGCCGGGCTGATTCTTGTCTACGGAAAAAATCTTTCGTCCGCCGCCGGTTTTTCAGACGATGATCTGGATTTTGACGACGAAAGC
>CAZACA010000150.1:2062-4677 GCA_964483515.1 uncultured Treponema sp. | reverse complement strand
CTTTATATTCCTCAAAAAATAAACTAGAATCGTGCCATGAACGACAACCTTGAAAAGAAAGTTTTGGTTACGGGCGCATCAGGCGGAATCGGGCGGGCAATCGCGCTGGACGTTGCAAAAGCGGGCTACTACACCATCTGCCACTTCAACCGCGGAAAAGAAAAAGCCTCACGGACGCTGGACGAAATTCTGTCATCGGGCGGAAAAGGCGAACTCATTCAGTTTGACATTGCAGACCGTCTCGACTGTAAGGAAAAACTTGACGCACTCACTGAAAAACACGGCGCACTCTGGGGCGTGGTGAACAATGCGGGAATTGCGCGGGATGCGACTTTTGCGGCGCTTTCGGGGGAAGACTGGGACGCGGTTCTGCGGACGAATCTGGACGGATTTTTTAACGTACTGAATCCGCTGGTTCTTCCCATGGCACGAAAAAAACGCGGCAGAATCGTTACGATTTCATCGGTGAGCGGAATCATGGGCAACCGCGGACAGACGAATTACGCAGCAAGCAAATCGGGCATAATCGGCGCAACAAAATCGCTGGCACTGGAACTGGCTTCCCGTTCAATCACCGTAAACTGCGTGGCTCCCGGAATCATCGAAACCGAAATGATAAAGGACGTTCCTCCTGAAATCGTATCGCAGACCGTTCCCATGAAGCGTGCGGGCAAAGCGGGCGAAGTTTCATGCGCAGTAGTTTTTCTGCTTTCGGAAAATGCGTCGTACATTACGCGGCAGGTCATTTCGATTAACGGCGGAATGATTTAGCACCGAAAAAAAATTCATCAGGAATCGCTGAACTAAAAAAAAATTTAAAGGGGAAATATGAATTTCACGAAATCCAACGGAAAGCGGCGGGTAGTCGTTACGGGCGGCGGAATGCTCACGGAATTGGGCAGAACCTGGGACGTGGCGCGGCAGAATCTTCTGGCAAAAAAAAATCTCGTGCGCAGAATGAACGAATGGGACGCTTTTCCAAAAATGAATACGCGGCTTGCGTGCCCCTACACCGGCGAACTTCCGAAATTTCCGCGGAAAAAAGTTCGTGGCATGGGACGCGTTGCACTTCTTTCGCTGGTTGCTACGGACGATGCGCTGAAAATGGCGGGCCTGGTTGACGCTGACGGAAACGAAAACGAAATTCTTCGCGGCGGACGGACGGGAATCGCTTACGGAAGCTGCATGGGTTCCATGGAAGCGCTGGCGGATTTATGCGGCATGATGATTGACGGCGGAATGGCAAAAATCGACTCGCAGACTTACATCAAATGTATGCCCCAGACCTGCGCTGCAAATTTAAGCATTTTTTATTCGGTAAGCGGACGCGTAATCGTTACGGACACGGCGTGCACTTCAGGAAGCCAGGCAATCGGTTATGCTTACGAAGCCATCGAAGACGGTCGCGCTGACGTAATGATTGCCGGCGGTGCTGATGAACTTTCTCCTCCCGATTCGGCAATTTTCGACATAATGGGCGCAGCAAGCGTTTTAAACGATTCGCCTGAAAAAACTCCGAAGCCCTGGGACAAAAATCGCGACGGACTCGTAATCGGCGAAGGAAGCGGCACGCTGATTCTGGAATCCCTTGAAAGCGCAAAAAATCGCGGCGCAAAAATTTTCGCGGAAGTTGCAGGATTCGGCACCAACATGGACGGCACTCACATTACGAATCCAAATCCGCAGAAACAGGCTGTGGCGCTTCAGATGGCACTGGACGATGCACGAATTTCCGCGGACGAAATCGGCTACATCAACGCCCACGGAACTGCAACTCTGTCCGGCGACATTTCGGAAAGCAATGCGGCATTCAGCGTTTTTCGCAGGGCGGTTCCTGTGAGCACGACGAAATCCTACATCGGTCATACGCTGGGTGCGTGCGGTGCGGTGGAATCGTGGCTTTCGATTAACATGATGAACGAAGGATTTTTTCATCCCAATCTGAATCTTTCGGAAGTCGATCCGGAATGCGCTCCGCTGGACTACATTCAGGGCACGGAACGAAAAATCGACACGCAGTTCGTCATGACGAATAATTTTGCATTCGGCGGCGTAAACACTTCGCTGATTTTTAAAAAATGGACGGACGAATAAACGCAATTTTCGCGCGGGGAAAAAACGGCGAATTTGCCCTGGCTGACGGAAATCTTCCGTGGAAAAAAAAGGCGGAATTCGCGGCGGAATCTGCGGAAGACATGAAGCGTTTCAGGCTGATTACGACGGGCGGCGCGGTGGCAATGGGAAGCGGAACTTACCGGACTTTTCTGCATCCGTTGCCCGGCAGAATCAATGCGGTAATAAAATCAGGCGCAAAAAATCCCATGCAAATTTCCGCGGATGAATTTAATTTTTTTGATTCCATCGAATCGGCGGAAAAAAAAATTCGTGAAAGCATCATTCCGTGCAGAAAATTTTTTTTAATCGGCGGGGCGAAAATTTTGAATTTTGCGCTGGAAAAAAAAATAATCGACGGCGAAATTTTTGAAACCGTTTTCGATGCGGAATTTCCTGAAGCACAAATTTTTTTCCGCGGAAATTTATCAGATCAATTTAAAATCGTTCGGCGTGAAAAATTCGGCAGTGCGCATTTTTTTGTCTGGCGCAGAAAATAAAAA
>CAZACA010000150.1:0-1962 GCA_964483515.1 uncultured Treponema sp. | reverse complement strand
AGAATCGTATTTACTGCGGCGCGGATTTTTTTTGCGTTTTCGCTTCCGGTGATTTTTGATTTCTGAATGAATCCGATGTCGTAGTCGCCCAGAAAATTTCCTGCGTTAAAGCATGAAAATCCTTCGCGGTACGGTCCGTTTTCCATGACGATTCTGGGCACGAGTCCGATTCCCATTCCCAGCGAAACAAGCGCCATGACTGCTTCGTTGCCTTCGGTTTCTGCGGCGATTCGCGGTTTTACGTTGCGGCTTTTTGTCCAGTCGTCGAACCGTTGCCGTGCCAGTCCGGTTTTTGGCAGAACGAGGGGAACCGTAGAAATTATTTCCTGCGGACTTACATTCGTTTCGGCGGAACTGAAAAAATTTTCCGATGAACTTGCAGCGAAAACAAGGGGACTTTTGCAGACCGAAATAAAATCGAAAAACGCGGAAGTTTCAAAGGGAATTGCAGCCACCGCTAAATCCGCGCGTCCTTCCTTTACTGCATCCAGCGCAAGGGCAGGGTCGCCGGTTTCCACGGAAAGATGAATGGACGGAAAACGAAGCGCAAGTTTTTTTATGAACGGTTTCATGACGGTGTAGCAGGCAGTTACGCTGGCAAAAACTTTCAGCGTGCCGGAAATTTCGTCCTTGTGCCCCGCGAATTCCGCCAGAAGAATTTGCCGCGAATCCAGACAGTTCGATGCGAATTCCGCGAATTTTTTGCCTTCGTCCGTAATGCTCACGCCCCGGTTTGTCCGCGCAAAAAGTTCAGCGTTCAGTTCGTCTTCCAGTCGATTTATCATCCGGCTGAGTGCTGATGCGCTCAAATTTACTTCCTGCGCCGCCTTTGCAAAATGAAGGTTTTTCGCCAGTGCAAGAAAACATTTGAGTTCAAAAAAATCCATTTTTCCCCCGAAATAAAATTGCGATTAACTATAAGAATTTTTCGTTTTTTAGTCGATAAACAACTGTAGATTTACTATCTTTTAATTCAAACAATCACTCGGAGGATTTATGAAAAAAATTGTAATTTCCGCTCTGGCTTTCGTCCTTTCGTTTTCCGTTTTTGCTCAGGGAATGCCTGAATTCGTTCCGTCGGGAAGAATTTCTTCGTACACAAAAACGACTTATTCCGTTACGTCAAAATTCGGCGATTATTTCCGAAGCGTTTCCGAAAAAGAAACTCATGCGCTTAAAGGCGGCGTGGAAACCGACGTTTCGTTTTACAATTCAAAGGACGAAATCACGAAAAAAATTTCCACATCGTTCGGCACGGCAAAACGAATTTCTGCGCGGGATTTTTCCGACATGACTTCGGGCGCAACTCTCCACACGGAATTTGAATACGGCGACGACGGCAACCTTAAAACCGAAACTGTAACCGATGCAGCAAGCGGTTCCCTGGGCGCAAAAACCATTTACAAATACGAAGACGGCAAAACCGTAAAAAATTTGTACGACAAGGACGGCAAACTTCTGGAACGCACGATTTTTACGCTGAATGACGACGGAAAAACTACGGAAGAAGTGGTTTACTTCGGCGACGGATTTCTGAACGTTTCGCGAAAATTCATTTACAACGACGACGGAAAAATTTCGATTGTGGAAACTTTCGACGGAAATTCAGTAAGCGTTTCAAAACTTGTGTTCCGCTACGATTCGTCAAAATTCCTCACGGAAGTTCAGCATTATTCCGGCGACGGAAAACTTCGCGAACGGCACATTTACAAAAACGATGCACTGGGCAATCCCACGCGAATCAGTTACTACAACGTGGCAGAAAAATTCGGCACGACTGTAAACGAACTGGTGCTGATTGAAGATTTTTCATACACCACGAATTAGTTTTTTTACGGAACAGTTTTTTCCGCGTGATTTTTTTTCGCGCGGATTTTTTTTTGCGAAGGTTTCGCGTCTTCCGCCCCCCCACAAAAAAAAATCCGCGGCAAAATTTCCTCTCACATATTTTCTCACCACTTG
>CAZACA010000149.1:0-4707 GCA_964483515.1 uncultured Treponema sp. | reverse complement strand
AAATTTCATTCGTTTTCGCTTTCGTTTTGTGCGGGGCGGATTACTGAAAAAATCGACGATTTGCTTTCCGCTGCCAGATTCGTGTAGACCACCGACGATTTCGCGTCCACCAGAACGATTCGGCTTTCGGCGTAACTCCAGAACTGTTCGCGGATGGCTTTGGAAAATTTGTAGGCGCGCACCAGCCGGATCAGCTCGAAGGGAACGTTTTCCATGACGAACGCACGCAGAAAAAATGTAGTTTTGTCCTTTAAAAAACTGCGGATTCCTGAAATCATCGTCTGCGGAAGGGAATCCAGTTCGTCCTTTACGAAATTTTCGTCCTGCGTAAACGAAACCAGGCAGATTTCTTCGCTTTTAACCGTGCCGTTTTCCCGCGCAAAACCGATTATGTCGTATTTTTTTTCCAGATAAATTCCGTCCGCAGTGATTTCGTAATTTTCCGCGAGTTTTTCCGTCAAAAAATTTTTGTATTCGTCCAGAGTCATCGGCTTGTGCAAATCCTGAATCCGAAATAATTGTAAACTTCGTTCGGGTCGTAGGAATATCTGTCGCCGCACGAAATAAAAAGCGTGTATTCGTTCCAGCTTCCGCCGCGCAAAATCCGTTCAGTGCCTTCTGACTTGCCTGCGTATCTTTTTTTCGCGGATGACGGTTCGTAGTCGCTTTCCCAGTCCCAGCAGAATTCCAGAACGTTTCCGCTCATGTCGAAAAGTCCCGCGCCGTTTGAATTTCCGCTTCCGGGAACAGGCGGAGTTTCCATGGAAAAAATCGTGCCGGCAGTGCCCACAAGATGCGTTTCCCGTGCGTTGTCGCAGAACCATGCCACATTTTCCGCGGAGACTGATTCGTCATCGTTTCCGTTTGCATCGATTTGTCCGCTTGCCAGTGCGCCCGACTGCAATTTTTTCGGCGTTTTTCGCGCTGCAAATTCCCATTCGGTTTCGGTGGGAAGCCTGAATCCGTCGCATTCAAAATCGCATTCCGCCAGATCACACGAAGCCGTATCGGAAGAATCCTTTAAAATTTCGCCTGAAAAAGTGTAGCACGGTTTTCTGCCTTCCATTTCGCTGAACGCATTGCACCAGACGATGGCGTCGTACCACGAAATATTCGTTACGGGCTGAAAACGGTTCATGAGCGTGGGATTTTTTCCGCGGCTGCCTGACGAACCTTCCTGCCCCGGATTCAGAAAATTGTAGCCGTTTTCTTCCGCCCAGATTTTTACGCGATGCCAGAGACTGTACGTAGTTTCGTAGCGGTTCATGCGGAACGGAAAAATTTCCCGCCGTGCAGTAACGTTCTGAACGCCTTCGCCGATGACGAATTCGATTTTTCGCCGTGAAATGCCGAACTGCACCAGATCAAAATCGTTAAAATTTTCTTCCGCGGATTGTGCAGCCGCCAGCGCAGAACAAAAAATTGCCGCAAAAAGAATTTTCGCTTTTTTTGAAACCTGCATTTTTCCTCCAGTCATTCATTCCGGTTTTTTCGGATTTTTTCGCGTACCGTTTTTTTTCCGCTCGGCACGACGCTTTTTAAACGAAACTTTTTTCCGCACTTCCACCGATGGAGTCAGCCGCCGTTTCATAAAAAAAAGATAGCCCCAGAGTGCAGCCATAAGCGACAGTCCCAGAATGGAAAATGCGCCCACCCAGCCGGACGAAGCCCAGGGAAGGGGAACGTTTATGCCGAAATAACTCGTTACCAGCGTAGGCAGCATCAGCACCAGATTCCACGCGGTCATGGTTTTCATTACGATGTTCAGATTATTTGAAAGCACCGAAGCAAACGCATCGTTCATGCCCGTCATGATGTTCGTGTAAGTGTCCGCCATTTCCATCGCCTGCCTGTTGTCGATTTCCACGTCGTCAATCCAGTCCTGGTCTTCTTCGTCAAGTTTCATGATTTTCGTCTTGCGCAATTTTTCCAGAAGCATCAGATTCGATTTCAGCGACGTCGTAAAGTAAACAAGCGATTTCTGAATGTTCAGCAGTTGAATCAGTTCGTGATTCTGCACGGAACGAAGCATTTCGTTTTGAATTGTTGTTGCACGGCGATTCAGTTCCTTCAGGTAACGCAGAAACATTATGTCAGCCCGCGCCATGAACCGGATTGTAAACGCCGGAAAATCGTTCAGCGAAAGTTCCTTGATTCGGTTGGCAGCGAAATCCTTTAAAACTTCGCAGTCAGTCCAGCAGATGGTAATGAAAACTTTGCCGAACGTAATGATTCCCAGCGGTGCAGTAAAATAACTCACGTCGTCACTTGGCGAAAAAACGGGCAGTTTGATGATTAAAAGCGTGTAGCCGCGTTCTTCGTTTTTTTCGATGCGCGAAAGTTCGTCCGGATCCAGAAAGTCCAGCATATTTTCCGGGTCGATTCCGAATTCTTCTTCAAGTTCGCGGATGTCGTCCCTGGTTACGGAGCGTGCGTCCACCCAAACATTGGAGGATTCGTCCAGTTCGTCTTTGTCTTTGCTTACGAGTTTTCCGTCTTCCTGCTGCCAGTACGCAATCACAGTGAACCTCCGTTTTTGTCCGCTTTTTGTGCGAAAAAAATTTGCCCCGCGGAGAACGAAACGATTTTATTTCGATATTAAATTTTTTACAATGTCGATGATGTAAAGTTCCGTGTAGCGGCGCAATGCCGGATGATTTTTTATTTTCATCATGCTCGGCGTGTTTACGAGGGAATCCGCTAAAAGCCTGATTCGGTCGGCGGTGAAAGATTCGGCTTTCATGGTGCGGATTACTTTGCGGAAATAATCGCGGATTAAAACGTTTACGTCTTCCGTCAGATTGTCGAAATTTTCCTTGCCGATTCTGTCGTTCCATTCCATCAGGTAGCCTTTCAGTTCGCGCTCCAATGTGCTGTTTTCGGGCACAAAAAATTTTTCCACGTCCATGGCTGCTTTCCGTAAATCCCGGCGGCGGATATTTTTTGGATTGGCTGAATCTTCGGCGTTCCGCTGATGCAAAATCCGTTCTTCTTCGTCCTTTTTTTCCTGCTGAATTTTCATTGCTGCGGAATCGTCATCGGCCTGCCCGGCTTTTTTATTTTTTTTGAGCAGAAGCTTCAGGAAAAACGAAACCACGGGCATCGTGTACCAGAAAGGAAGTTTCAGTTTGGCGTCGGCAAGAACTTCCTGTCGGCTGGTCATGAGAATTTCGCTGTAGGGAATTAAATTTCCGTCTTTAAAAAGCGTAATGTATCCGGGCGTCTGGTCTTCAAAAGCAACGACAGGCAGAAACGCGGAATTTAAAAGCGCCGAAAGAACCGGTTCCATGGACGAAACTTCTTTTTCCAGGCAGCGTTCAAATGCATCGTTTTCCTTCATTTCGGGCAGAACTTCGTATTCCAGAAGTTTGTGGTACCAGTGCTTTATGAGCGCTTCCCGGACAAGAACACGCACTTCGTTTGAAAGCCGCATTACAAGGGGAATTACGCGCTCCTTGCAGATGTAGTAGCCCGTGTCTTCCTTTAATTTAAAAACCAGAAGTTCCGGCATCTGATTTCCCGTGGTCTGGGTCGTTTTTTCCCGCAGATGTTCCCGAAGCTGGTCTTCAGTGTATTGTCCCAGAAGGGGAATTCCGGCTTTGTCCTTCATTTTCGTAACGTCATTCCAGCTGTAATAATACGGCGGATTTTTCAGCAGAACGTCCAGCTGTTCAAACGCGGATTCTTTCTGAATTCGTTCGGAAGTTTTTGATTTGTAGAACGACGTGGCGATTTCGATTATGGCAACGGATTGCAGAATGGAAATGTCTTCCGGCGTAAAATCCTTTAATTTTGTGTAGTCCTGCTTTACGAAATAACAGAGCTGACTCCAGAAATAAAAATTGTCACCGGTGCTTTTCAGCGAGTCCAGCGCGGCTTTGGGATTCGTGCAGAACTGATTGAAAAAAGTTTTGATCGAAAGTTCCTTGCCCGGATTAGAAATGGACAGTTTTTTCAGAAAATAATCGTGGGCTTCGTCTTTATGCAGCAAATCCTGAATTTTTCGCAGCGCCAGATTCAGCAGGGAAACCGCGGAATACGACGACGGAAACAGAAGCGACGGAACGGTTTTGGAAAACGAAAGGCAATAAAGGGTTTTGTCGCTCAAATCGTCTTTTTCCAGATGAGGATAAAGAAATTCATCGGCCTGACGTTTGGTAAGCAAATCAGCGGGTGCCGCTTTGGGATAATCGTTTATGGACGGAAACGGAACGGTTATATTCGATTCAATCCGCGTAAAAATTTCAGCGTAAGTTTCGATTAAATATGCCGCAACGAACAAAAAATCCTTGTTCCGCACGGTGGTGACGGCGACCTGGCGATCGGTCATGAGATTGTGCAGTTCAGCGTCCAGAGTGTCCTTGTAATCCGCGCTGCAATAAGCAACCAGATCGGCATTTTCTTCGATGTGGTGCTGTGCGTAACGATGAACGTAATCGGCGAACTGGTCGTAGTCGATCATTGCGGATTTTTGTTTTGAACAGTTGAACTTTAAAAGCGTAAGGATATTCGAAGTAGTTGACATAGAATAGGATTATATATGCAAAAATTGCGAGAGTAAATCAAAATTTGTGATATTTTTTGTCATTTCACGGGGATTTTTTTCAAACGATGTTTGATTTTTTTAAAAGCGTTTTTTCTTTTCAAAGCGGTGCTTTGTTTTTTTTAAAGGGATTTAAGATTCTTTTTTTTGTTTGCATAAATTTC
>CAZACA010000148.1:0-4750 GCA_964483515.1 uncultured Treponema sp. | reverse complement strand
TAGTGAAAAAAAATAAAAATCTCAAACGGATTTTTTTTTCTTCCGTTGCGCATGGCAAAAAAAATCGGGGAGAAGTTGCCTTCAGCCCCGGACTTTAATTTTTATGATTTATTTTTTGGGAAAAAGTTTTTTGAAATCTACCAGAACGACCGACGAATCCCGTGCGCTGTCGATGTCGGTGATTTTGCCCAGCTTTTTGTAAAAATCGATGAGCGGTTCGGTTTCTTTCCGGTACACTTCCAGACGATTCGTGATGGATTCCAGTTTGTCGTCTTCCCGCGTAAAAAGTTCGCCGCCGCATTTGTCGCATTTTCCTTCAACTTTCGGCGGAAGGAATTTCACGTTGTAGTTCGCCTTGCAGTTTTTGCAGACACGCCGGTTTGAAAGCCGCGCAATAATCAAATCGTTGTCCACTTCAAAATTTACGACTTCTACGTCAATGCCCAGTTTTTCAAATGCCGAAGCCTGCGGAATCGTCCGCGGAAATCCGTCCAGAATAAATCCGTTTTTGCAGTCGTCTTTTTTCAGCCTGTCCTGAACGATTTCAAGAACGACGTCATCGCCCACCAGCGCACCCGAATCCATAATCGCCTTTACTTTTTTGCCGAGTTCAGTTCCGTTTTTAATGTTTTCGCGGAAAATGTCGCCGGTAGAAATCTGCGGAATTCCGTACTCTTCTGAAACTTGAGACGCAAGCGTTCCTTTTCCTGCTCCGGGCGGGCCTAAAAAAATAAAATTCATTTTGTAAAACTCCAATAGAAAAAATTTCGGATTTCTCCGATGAAAACCGATTATAAATCACTCCGCGCAAATTCTCAAATAAATTTCAGGAGATAATTTTTCTTTTTGCCGCGCCGAAGGACGATTGCCTTTCCGTCAATGGCAATTTCTTTTGTGACCAGAAAATTTTCGTCGCTGAATTTTTCGCCGTTCAGCGAAATGGAACCTGCCGAAAGAAATTCACGCGCTTCCCGTCTGCTTGACGCGATTTTGTTTTCCACAAGAATTTCAATCAGAGTTTTTTCGCCGCTTAATTCCACCGTGGGAACGTCTTTAAATCCTGCTTCCACATCCTGCAAACTCAACGATTTTACATTTCCCGAAAAAAGCGAACTGCTGATGGAAACGGCTTTTTCAAATTCTTCCTTTCCGTGGATGTCAGTAATTATTTCCCGTGCCAGTGCCCTGTGCGCTTCCCGTTCTTCCGGATGCTCCTGATTTTTTGCCGCCAGTTCTTCAATCTGTTCTTTTGAAAGGAACGTAAAAATTTTCAGATAATCCACCACCATGGAATCGTCCACGTTCACCAGATACTGATAAAGTTCGTAACTTGAAGTTTTTTTCAAATCGAGCCAGAGGGCGTTTCCTGAACTTTTGCCGAATTTATTTCCGTATTTGTCCAGAACAAGCGGCATGGTAAATCCGTAGGCTTCCTTTCCTTCGATTTTGCGGATGAGTTCCAGTCCCGTCGTAATGTTGCCCCACTGGTCGGCGCCTTCAGCCTGCAAAATGCAATTTTTATTTTTGTAAAGCCACAGAAAATCGTAGCCCTGCAAAAGCGTGTACGAAAATTCCGCGAAAGTAATTCCGGTTTCCAGACGGCGCGAAATGATTTCCTTTGAAAGCATATAACTTACGTTGATGTATTTTCCGATGTCGCGCAGAAATTCCAGAAAAGTGTAGTCTTTCGTCCAGTCGTAATTGTTGACGATTTCAGCCTTTCCGCCGAAAAGTCTGTCCACCTGTCCGCGGATTCCTGCAAGATTTTTTTCCAGCGTTTCGTGGCTGATTATTTCACGTTCGGCAGTGGGTCGCGGGTCGCCAATCAGTCCGGTAGAACCTCCGCAGAGAAGAATGGGATGATGCCCCTGCTTCATCAGACGTTTTGCAGTTACAAGCGAAGAATAATGACCCAGATGCAGACTGTCCGCCGTGGGATCGGTTCCCCAGTAAAACGTAATTTTTTCGTCGTTAAGTTTTTCCGCAATGTCTTCTCCGGCAGTATCCTTTACAAGTCCGCGCCATTTCAGTTCGTCAAAAAAAGTCATTTTTTCCCCCAAATCCGCATAAAAAATTTATGGCAAACTATACAGTTTTTTTTTTTTATTTTCCATACGGACGAATTTTCTGCGGCGGCGAAATTTTTCAGCGTTCCTTAAAAAATCCGTTCTGCCTTAAATAAAGTTCCGGCGAATATTTTTTGAATCCGCGCAGGAGGAAAAAAGTCAGTTCAGTTTTTAAAAGCGCATAAATTCTGTAAACGAAAGTCCTGCGGATGAACGATGGTTTTTCCGCGGCAAATTTGTCGTCGTACATGACGAAAGGCAGAAATTTCATGCGGCGGAAATTTCGTTTTGCGTAAACGTTAAAAAGTCGTTCAGCCATAAAGCCGAAAATCCGCTTTTGATTCGTGCTGTAATTTGAAATGTCGATTCGTTTTTCTGCTTCAAAAAGAATTTCAAAAAGCCACGAACAGTACGCGTCGAAATCGTCCCATTTCATGATCGTCATGTTGCACGGCGAAAGTCTGTTGGAATGCGAATAAAAATCGTACATTGCCTCATCGTATTCAGGAAATTTTTCATGCACGATTTTTGTAAGCGTTCTTGCGTCGTCCGAAACGTGGCACAAACAATATTGCATTTCAATCGGATACATAAATCGGGTTTGCCTGCCAAGTATGCAGTCGTGTTTTTCAAGAATTTTTTCCAGTTTTGCTTTGTTCAGCCGATAACCGGTTACTTCGTCAGTTTTTTTGTTCAATGCATCGTCGAAAAATTTCCGTTCGTCAAAACTAAAATACCGCCTGTAATGATTCAGCCCGATGTATTCCAGAGCCGGATAAATTTTTCTGATGTTTTTCCACGCCCAGTACATTGCCGTCAGTTCGCAGAAACTTGCATTTTTTGCGCTGATGTTGTCGCACGGTTTTCCTTCTGCCATGTCGTCCCGCTGAAATCCCAGGTCGGTCTGATTTAACGCAGCGCCCACCTGCACCGGCAGAAAAATTCCGTCATCGTCCGGCGGAAGTTCAGTTTTTTTGTGGCAGCACACAAGAATTTTTATGTTGTCCCTGTTCAGTTTGATTTTTTGCATTTTTTTCCTCCGGGAATCTGCGATTATCCTAATTCTTTCCGTGCGTCGTTCAGTGCTTTTTCGATGGTGTCGTCCATGTCGTAATATCTGTATTCCGCGAGCCGTCCGCCGAAAATTACTTTCTTCTGATTTTTTGCGCGCTGAAAATATTTCTGATACGCGTCCAGATTTTTTCTGTCGTTCACGGGATAAAAACTTTCCATGCCGGGCTTCCATTCCGTCGAAAATTCCCTGGAAATTATGGTCACGGGATTTCCGTACGAATCGCGTTCAGGCTCAAAATGTTTGTGCTCGATAATCCGCGTAAAGGGAACTTCGCTGCCAGTGTAATTTACCACCGCATTGCCCTGAAAATTCTGCACGCCGATTTTCTGCGTTTCAAAGCGAACCGTGCGCCATTCCAGATTTCCGCAGCAGAATTCGTAAAATTCGTCGATTTTTCCCGTAAAGACAATTTTTTCCGCGGAAGATTCAAATTTCGCCCTGTCCGAAAAAAAATCGCATCCGGTTTTCACTTCGATTCCGTCCAGAAGTCCGCTGATTATTTTGTTGTAGCCGCCCATGGGAATTCCCTGATACAAATCGTCAAAATAATTGTTGTCGAACGTAAACCTGACCGGCAGCCGCTTTATGATGAACGCAGGAAGTTCAGCGCATTTTCTGCCCCACTGCTTTTCCGTGTATTCCTTTATGAGCGTTTCATAAATGTCACGGCCCACAAGACGAATCGCCTGTTCTTCCAGATTTTTCGGTTCCGCGGAAATTTCGTCCTGCTGCGAACGGATTTTTTTCTGCGCTTCTTCAGGAGTCCGCGTGCCCCACATCTGATAAAAAGTGTTCATGTTGAACGGAAGGTTAAAAATTTTTCCGCGGAAATTCGCCACGGGACTGTTTGTATAACGGTTGAATTTCGCAAAGGAATTTACGAACGACCAGACTTTTTCGCTGGACGTGTGAAAAATATGCGCGCCGTATTTATGCACGCTGATTCCGTCGGTTTCTTCGCAGAAAACGTTTCCGCCGGTGTGCTGCCGCTTTTCCAGAACAAGACATTTTTTTCCCGAACGACGGGCACAATAAGCAAAAACCGCGCCGTAAAGTCCGGAACCCACAATCAGGTAATCGTAGTGCATGATTTTTTCCGCCGATAAAAGTCATTCTTTTTGAATGAATGCGACGGGAAGTATAATTCATTTAGATTTATAATTCAATCAAAAAGAAATGATTTTATGCAAATATCAATCTTTTGGAATATGTAAAACTGAAAATTTTTATATCATACTCCTGTCATGCAGGAAATCGACATAAGGAAAATTTTCGGCGAAAACGTGCGCTACTACCGGAAGAAACATGGATTTTCACAGGAAAAACTTTCGGAACTGCTGGAAATTTCTCCGAACCATCTGAGCGTAATTGAAACGGGCGGAAAATTCGTTACGTACAAACTGCTTGAAAAAATTGTCGCCGTTTTTGGAATTTCGCCCCATCTGCTTTTTTATTCCGCGGAAAATTCAGAAAATCCGTCGCAGCAGAAAATTCAGGAAATGATTCAGTCGGAACTGCATCAGGCGGAACTTTCCATTCAGCAGAAACTTCAGTCGTTTTATCGCGAAACTTAAAAAATCCGCAGGAATTTCAGCGGAAATCTGCCGGG
>CAZACA010000147.1:3299-4776 GCA_964483515.1 uncultured Treponema sp. | reverse complement strand
GGCTTTCTGGAACTGGAACCGATTAACAAACTGGCGAAAGTTTTTTACGAAACAGGCTCCGTTTCAGTTTACGATGACAATAACGAACTGCGCGCGGGCGAAGATATTTTAAACGCTGCGGACAAGGACAGTCACTTCATCTACACGAAAGAATGCAACATGGGAAACAAAAAATGGACTGTGGTCGCGTCAATCGAAAAGGACGAAGTAAACGGAATCACGGCGTTCCTTTCGCGGATTTTCGTCATCGGCGGAATCATCGTTTCGGTGTGCCTGATGTTCAGCGTGCTTTTAATAATCAAGCTCATCATCGGAAAATTCGACCAGATCAAAAAGAACATCGACAACCTGAACACGGGCGACAAGGATTTGACGAAGCGTCTGGAAGTAAAGCACAACAACGAAATTTCCCAGGTCAAACAATCCGTAAACAATTTCGTCAGCACCGTTCACGAAACCGTAAAGGAAATCAGAAATTCCAACGATTACATGAACACGACTTTTGCCAACGTAAAAAATCAGCTGGACAGCGCAAACGCGGAAATCGACAGCATGAACGATGCAATTCAGAGCGCCAAGCTGAATCTGGACGCGGAAGACGACTGCGTTCTGGACACGACGAAAGCGGTGGGTCAGATTTCAAGCAGCATAAAGGGGCTCAACGATTTGATTACATCGCAGTCCAACGCAATCACGCAGGCAAGCGCATCCATCGAAGAAATGATCGGCAACATTCAGTCCGTGTCCCATTCGGTTTTAAAAATGTCAAAGGAATTCGACGACCTGAACGTGGCGACAATCGACGGAATCGAAAAAAATAAAATCGTGAACGAACTGCTGGGAATCGTGCTGAACCAGAGCAAATCGCTTCAGGACACGAACACGGTCATCTCGGACATTTCATCGCAGACGAATTTGCTTTCCATGAACGCCATGATTGAATCGGCACACGCGGGCGAAGCGGGAAAAGGTTTTGCGGTCGTTGCGGACGAAATCCGGAAACTTGCCGACACCAGCGCCGCGCAGTCAAAAAGCATCGGAGAAAATTTGCAGAAAGTTTCCGAGAACATCAACAAGGTGGTGGAAAGCGCAAACGCATCAAAACTTTCGTTTGAACTCGTCGCGGAAAAATCAAAAAATACTTCGGAACTGGTGGACTCAATCCGCCGCGCCATGGAAGAGCAGTCGGAAGGCTCAAAGCAGATTCTGGAATTCCTTTCGTCCATGAACAACATTTCGGGAAGCGTCCAGAGTTCCAGCCACGAAATCGAATCCAAGACGAATCAGATCGTTACTTCGGTTTCCAGCCTGAAAGACGCCACGGAAAAAATGTCCGACAATTTCCGCCGGATCATTGCAACGAACAAATCCACCAAGGACGCCACGGTGAACCTTCTGCAGACATCCGACGAACTGAATCACGCAGTAACCGACATTTCGCGAAAAGTAGGCGTATTTAAAATTTAAATTTCGCGCA
>CAZACA010000147.1:0-3199 GCA_964483515.1 uncultured Treponema sp. | reverse complement strand
TTTAAGACGACGGGATGAACGCCTGTCGTCTTTTTTTTATTCGGATAAAAATCGTGCGCGGCTTCCTTCCGTTTCAAAAACGTCCACGGCATACAGGTGCGTTTTTTTTTCGTCGATTTTTTTCAGCGCGGGCAAATCCGAAATTATTTTCTGATAAATGAAAAATGCAATTTTTTCCGCGCTGGGATTCTGCCCAAAAAATTTTTCGTCGTTTAAATTCGTGTGGTCAAGGGCATCGCAAACTTTCCGCAGCGATTTTTTCAGTTCGCTGAAATCCAGAAGCATTCCGCCGTCGTCCAGGTCGCTTCCCCGAACGTGCGCGTAAACTTTGTAATTGTGACCGTGGAGATTTTCGCATTTTCCATGGTAGTCCTTCAAAAAATGTGCGGCACAAAAATCCGCAGAAACTCTGATTTCGTACATGAAAAAATTATAGCGTTTTTTTTTTGCAAGTAGAATAATTTTTCCGCGGAAATTTTTACGTGCGAAAAAGTTCCGAAAGTTTTTGCGTCGCGTTCAGAACCGAAAGCAAATTTTCCGTGCGAATTTTCGAGCGGGAAATTTTTTCTTCGTCAGCGCTGAATTTTTTTACTGCACGAATCAAAATATTTTTCGGCGTGGAATCCATGTCGATGAATTCCAGAACCTGCACGCGATAACCGGACTGCTCCAGAAGTTCCGCGCGGATTGCATCGGTTGCCAGGGCGCAGAATCGTTCGCGTAAAATTCCGTGGCGCAAAATCGAAGCAAGCAAATTTTTTTCACCGAATTTTTCCATCTGCGAATTCAGTTCGTGCTGACAGCATGGCACGCTTAAAATCGCCTTTGCATTTTTTTTCACCGCGTAATTCAGCGCAAAATCCGTCGCCGTGTCGCAGGCATGAAGCGTCACGATTAAATCAGGATTTTTTTCCGCGCAAAAATTCGCAATGTCGCCGGTTTGAAAATGCAGGTTTTTGCAGCCGATTTTTTCCGCCAGTTCCGCGCAATTTTTTATCACGTCGTCCTTTAAATCCAGCCCGATTATTTCCGACGGAATTTTTTTTACGTCGCACAGAAAATATTGAAGCGCAAAAGTCAAATACGATTTTCCCGAACCGAAGTCGATTACGCGCATGGGATTTTCGCCTGAGAATTTTTTTCCGTTCAATTTTTCTACGTCGCACAAAATGTCGTCAACGATTTCCAGAAACCGGTTTATCTGCCGGAATTTGTCGTGCTTCTGCGAAACGATTTTTCCGTCGCGGGTCATTACGCCCAGTTCGATTAAAAACGGAATTTTTTCTCCTTCGCGCAGAATGTAGTTTTTTTGACGGTTGAAAGGTTTAATCTTTTGAACGCAATTTTCCGCTGAATCATGCTGAATTTTTTTTCGCGAAATTTTTATTTTTCCGTCGTTCGTTTTGCGGAAATAAATTTCTTCAGCGTCCGTTCGTTCCGTGCAATTTTTAAAAGTTCTGCCGGCGTGTTCAGCGATAAAATTTTCCACCTGACTTTCAGAAAAATTTTTCTGGAACGCCTGCTTTTCCGTGAAAAATTCCGCCTGAAATTCCTTTTCTTTTTTTGCAGCAGGATCCGGATTTTTCAGAATACGGATTTTTTTGTAGTCGCGCCCGAAAATCGATTTGCAGTCTGCATCGGGGGAAGAAAAAATTACGCTTAAAATCATGGCGGAATCTTACCACGAAAAAAATTTTCCTGCACCAAAATCCGCGGAAAATCCTATGGAAAAAAAATTTCGTTTTATTTACAATGAGGCAATTTTTTATCGTCACTCCGACGAAGCGAGGCTTTCATGTCAAATTATCCATTTCAAAACATCGAAACAAAATGGCAAAAATTCTGGGAAGAAAATAAAACTTTCCGCGCCACAGAAGACGAATCGTTCCCGAAAGAAAAACGACGCTACGTGCTGGATATGTTTCCGTATCCGAGCGGCGCAGGACTTCACGTGGGTCATCCCGAAGGCTACACGGCAACCGACATTTATTGCAGATATTTACGCATGAACGGATTCAACGTTTTGCATCCCATGGGCTACGATTCCTTTGGACTTCCCGCGGAAAATTATGCAATCAAAACCGGAACTCATCCGTCGATTACGACAAACGAAAACATAAAAAATTTTACGCGGCAGATTAAAGCGCTGGGATTCAGTTACGACTGGGACAGATGCGTTTCAACCTGCGACAGTGAATATTACAAATGGACGCAATGGATTTTTCTGCAGCTTTACAAACGCGGACTTGCATACGAAGAAGCCACGCCCATCAACTGGTGCCCGTCATGTTTAACCGGTCTGGCGAACGAAGAAGTAAAAGAAGGAAAATGCGAACGCTGCGGAACGGTTGTCACGCACAAAACAATCCGTCAGTGGATTTTAAAAATCACCGATTACGCGGAACGGCTGCTGGACGATCTGGACGAACTGGACTGGCCTGAAAGCGTAAAACTCATGCAGAAAAACTGGATCGGAAAATCCGTGGGCGCAGAAGTCGAATTTGAAATTGCCGACGAAAACGCGAAACTTCTGGGAAAAAAACTTAAAATTTACACGACCCGCGCGGACACTTTATTCGGCTGCACGTACATGGTCATGTCGCCCGAACATCCGCTGCTTTCTTCGATTACGACCGACGCGCAAAAAAAATCCGTGGAAGCATACGTTGAAGAAGCCGCAAAAAAATCCGACCTGGAGCGGACTGATCTGAACAAAAACAAAACCGGCGTTTTCACGGGAAGTTATGCCATCGATCCGGTGAACGGCGCACTTGTTCCCATCTGGATTTCCGATTACGTTTTGATTTCTTACGGAACCGGCGCGATTATGGCTGTTCCTGCACACGACGAACGCGACTGGGATTTCGCAAAAAAATTCGGACTGCCCGTCATAAAAGTTGTTGCGACAAAAGAAGAGTGTCAGAAAATCGGCGGAGGGGACGAAAAAAAAGGCGCGGAAATTTTACAGAATGCAGCAAAAAATCCTGACGAATACAAAAAAATCGTTCAGGCGAATCCGGAAATTTTCGGCGCGGCATCTGAATGCACTTCGGCAAAAGACGGTTACGCAATCAATTCGGAATTCCTCACGGGCAAAAAAACAAAAGACGCCATCGATTCCATGATCGAATTTCTCGCGGAAAAAAAATGCGGCGTGCGTGCAGTAAATTACAAATTGCGCGACTGGATTTTCAGCCGT
>CAZACA010000146.1:0-4777 GCA_964483515.1 uncultured Treponema sp. | reverse complement strand
TTTTTGTTTGCAAAATGATTTGCTTGTGCTATAATTCGCGCAAACAAAAAGATTACTTGTCAAATGAGCCCGACGGAGTGCAGACACTC
The DNA here is from genome assembly GCA_964483515.1 of uncultured Treponema sp. Taxonomy (GTDB): domain Bacteria; phylum Spirochaetota; class Spirochaetia; order Treponematales; family Treponemataceae; genus Treponema_D. The sequence continues at coordinate 4,688 of CAZACA010000146.1, read as the reverse complement.
TTGATTGGCTTTCAGATTGTCCCCTTAAAATGTCCGTACCCCCCTTTGAAAAAAAGTGTGAGGTTTTTATGAAGAAAAGAGTTTCAGTTCGACTTGTCTTCGTGGTGGTGAACATCTGCCTTTTTATGGTAGTCACCTTCATCATTGGTTTGACGGGAATGTATTTCGTCAAAAAAATTGCGCGGGTTGCTGACAGCGACTACGAAAATGCCATGAATTTCGGCTACAGGAGGGAAATTCAGAGCCAGGTTCAGGCAGCGCTTTCAGTAATTCAATCGGAATACGACGATTTTCGTACAGGAAAAATTTCCGAGGACGAAGCAAAGGAAATCGCAAAAGAAAAAGTCCGCGTCATGAGGTACCGCGAAGATTCGTCAGGTTACTTCTGGATCGACGACCGCAACTACATTCTGGTGATGCATCCGATTTTAAAGGAGCAGGAAGGCAACAACCGCTTCGATTTGACGGATTCAGACGGCGTAAAAATCATTCAGAGCATTTACAAATCGTGCAGCGACGGCGGCGGATTCAACCGGTTCCTGTTCACAAAATCTGACGGAAAAACCGTTGCGCCCAAACTCGCGTATTCAGGAATTTTTAAGCCCTGGGGCTGGATGATTTCTACGGGAAATTATCTGGACGACATTGAAGCGGAAATTGCGGCAAAAGGCGACGAAATTGCACGGCTTACTGCGGAAATTGCGATTTTTCTGATCGTGATTTCGCTCCTGAGTCTGGTGGCGGCAGGACTTGCGGCAGGAATTTCGGTGCAGAAAATCGTCATAAAACCGCTGAACGTGCTGAACGATTCGCTGAAATCCATTGCAAGCGGAAACGCTGATTTGACGAAGCGGCTGGACGAATCGCGCTACGATGAATTCAACGCCATTTCCGAAGGATTCAACGGATTTTCGTCAAAATTGCAGGAAATCGTCAGCGAAATAAAGGCATCCAAGGACGAACTTTCTTCCGCGGGAGAAAATTTGCAGACTTCTTCGGAAGGAACCGCCACATCGGTTACGCAGATTCTGGGCAACATCGAAAACGTGGGCTCGCAAATTTCCCAGGAATCCGCGTCGGTTTCAGAAACGGCTGATGCAATTTACGGAATTTCGTCAAACATCACGCAGCTGAAGCAGACCATCGAAAAGCAGTCCAACGGCGTAACGGAAGCGTCATCGGCAGTGGAACAGATGATCGGCAACATAAATTCGGTGAATTCATCGGTGGAAAAAATGGCGTCGGCGTTTGATGCACTGACCAACGACATAAATTCGGGAATCAGGCAGCAGGACAAGGTAAATCAGCAGATTTCGCAGATTGTCCAGCAGTCCCAGATGCTCCACGAAGCAAACAGCGTAATTGCGTCCATCGCGGAACAGACGAATCTTCTTGCCATGAATGCGGCAATCGAAGCGGCGCACGCAGGCGAATCGGGAAAAGGTTTCAGCGTGGTTGCAGACGAAATCCGCAAACTTTCGGAAACTTCATCGGGACAGTCCAACGCCATCGGAAAGCAGCTGGACAACATCCGCGAATCCATTGACGATTGCGTAAAATTAAGCGAAGATTCAGCCGTTACGTTCAATTCGGTGGTGGAAGAACTGGGCAAAACCGAACAGCTCGTCCATCAGATAAAAACCGCCATGGAAGAACAGTCCATCGGTTCCACTCAGATTAACGATTCACTCCGCACGATGATCGGCGCCACACAGGACGTTCAGAGTTCGTCGGAAGGAATGAGCGAAATGAGCCGGAGAATTCTGGACGGAGTCGCTGCACTGAAAAAATCCATGGAAGTGGTAAAAAACAGCATGGAGGAAATGACCTGCGGCGCGGAAAATATCGACAGGCACGCGAAAACTCTGCCGATCGTTACGGACAAAATCAAGACGAACATTGACGAAATCGGCAGCCAGATCGATAAATTCACTGCATAGATTTTGCGCTGAATGCTGAATTTCCGCCGGAAAACCGGAAAATCGCCTTGAATGCAACAGATTTTATTGATTTTTATTGAGGAAAGGAGTTTATGAAAAAAATTTTCGCATCAAAAAGCAGTCAGATTGAAGAACGGGAAATTGAGCACGCAAAAATTTCGCGGGAACTTGCCGGAGAATGCATCGTTCTGCTTGAAAACGACGGAACGCTGCCACTGGAAAATTGCAGTAAAATTGCGTTATTCGGAAGCGGCGCGCGGAATACCATCAAGGGCGGAACTGGTTCGGGCGACGTGAACACGCGGAATTCGGTGAGCATTGAGCAGGGTTTTGAAAACGCGGGAATTTCCGTGACCACGAAATCGTACCTGAACCGGCAGGAAGCGCAGGGCAAAAAGGCAAAGGCAGAATATCTGGACGAAATTTATAAACTTGCGGCGGAAAAAAATCGTTCGGCATTTACGCTGATGTTCGACAATCCGTTCAGGGAACCGGCAGCGGCGGAAATTTTGCAGGACGATGCGGATTCTGCGCAGACTGATACGGCGGTTTACGTCATTTCGCGAATTTCGGGCGAGGGGGCGGACAGATTTGCGGAAAAAGGCGATTATCTGCCGTATCAGGAAGAAATTTCGCAGTTAAAATTTCTTGCAGCGAATTTTTCAAAAGTGATTCTTGTGCTGAACATCGGCGGAATCATGGAACTGGGCGAAATCAAAAAAATCCGCGGAATTTCTGCCATCGTTTTAATGACGCAGCTGGGAAATTTGGGCGGAGACGCGGTTTGCGACGTTCTTCTTGGAAAAGTTGCGCCATCGGGAAAAACTACCGACACCTGGGCGAAAAATTACGCTGATTATCCTTCATCCGCGAAATTCAGCCACAACGAAAGCGTTCACGACGAACTGTACGAAGACGGAATTTTCGTGGGCTACAGATTTTTCGATTCGTTCGGCGTGGAACCTGAATATTGTTTCGGTTTCGGGCGCACGTACACGGAATTTCAGGTTGAAGCGCTGAATTCGTTTCAGGACGGCGACAAAATCCGCATGGAAATCCGCGTAAAAAACACGGGAAATCGCGCAGGAAAGGAAGTCGTGCAGGTTTATGCAAGTCATTCGGGCGGAAAATTGCAGAAACCGTATCAGGTGCTGGCTGCGTTCAAAAAAACTCCGCTCATGGAAGCCGGAAGCGAAACAGTGCTGAATCTGGACGTGAATTTGCGCGACCTGGCATCGTTCGATGAAAAATCGGCTGCATGGAAAATCGAAGCGGGCGAAATTCTGCTTCGTGCGGGAAACAGTTCAAAAAATACGGCGGCGGCGGCGGTACTGGAATTTGCGGAAGAAAAAATTCTTTTGCAGGCGAAAAACTGCTTTGAAGCGGACACGGAACTTCACGAAATTTCAGCGGATCGGGACGGACTCGCAAAAAAAATTCGTGACGAAATTCCGCAGAAAATTCAGCGCATAAAAATCGACTGCACGAAAATTCCGTCGAAAACCGTAAAATATTGCAGCGAACGGAAAATTCTTTCCGCGGAAAAAACGCATGAATTCACCATGGACGACGTAAAAAGCGGAAAATGCACGGCTGAAGACCTGGTGGCGCAGCTTTCGGTGCGTGAAATGGCTGAAATGTGCGTGGGAACTCTGCGCGCAGACGATTCCAGCGTGGTGGGAAATGCATCGTACACGGTTCCGGGGGCGGCGGGCGACACTTCATCGGTTTTAAAGGAAAGCCGTAACGTGCGGAACATAATTCTGGCGGACGGACCTGCCGGACTGAGGTTGCAGCCTCATTTTAAAACGACTGATTCCCTGGAACTCATTCCGGGCGGCGACATTATGGGCGATGCGGTGGTTCCTTTCCCCGATGACCTGGACGAAAATCACGTGCTGGATTTTTATCAGTATTGCACGGCGATTCCCATCGGATGGGCGCTGGCTCAGTCGTGGAATGTGGATCTTGTGGAAAAAGCGGGCGATATGGTGGGGCGCGAAATGGAACAGTTCGGCGTGGATTTGTGGCTTGCACCGGCGCAGAACATTCACCGAAATCCTCTCTGCGGACGAAATTTCGAGTACTTTTCCGAAGATCCGCTGGTTTCGGGAAAAATTTCCGCGGCGATTACAAAAGGCGTGCAGAAACATCCCGGAAAAGGAACGACGATAAAACATTTTGCCGCGAACAATCAGGAAGACAACCGTTATTTTGTCAACGCACACGTAAGCGAAAGGGCTTTGCGCGAAATTTATCTGAAGGGATTTGAAATTGCGGTGGAAGAATCTCAGCCGTTATCGATTATGACGTCCTACAACCTGCTGAACGGAATTCACACGGCGAACCGGTTCGACCTGCTTCAGTCGGTGGCGCGTGACGAGTGGGGTTTCCGCGGAATGATAATGACTGACTGGTTTACGTCCCAGGAAATGCCGCAGATTACGGGAAAATACGAAAATAAATATCCCATTTCGTCGTCGGCGGGATGCATAAAGGCAGGAAATGACGTGCAGATGCCGGGCTGCAAGAAAAACGTGGACGACATCATTCAGGCGGTGGAAAGCGGCAAAAAAATCGACGGATTTTCCGTTTCCCCTGCTGATTTACAGTTCTGCGCGGCAAACATAATCCGCGTCATTTCAAAAATGTAACGGAATTTTTCGCGGAAACAGACGGATTCGCTTTTTTAAACTGAATCGCATCGTTCCGCGGAAATAAATCGCCTGAAAAAATCGGGCAGAATCG
>CAZACA010000145.1:0-4795 GCA_964483515.1 uncultured Treponema sp. | reverse complement strand
CCTCATGACAAACGGAAAAAAAATTTTTTTTACGGCGGTTCTTTGCCTGCGTTTTTTTGCATTCGCCCAGAGTTCGTTTTCGGGTGCGGCAATTTCGCTCATCGATTCTTTTTTTGACCTGCGGATGAAACTTTCGCTGACGGATGAAAGCACTGACGAAGGAACGCAGAAAATTCTTTCGCAAATCGAAAATTTTTCGGCGGAAAATTCGGCGCAGATTTCAGCACTGACGGAACAGGAAAAAATCGTTCTGGAAAATTTCATCGTCATGGAAAATTACAATTATCTTTACGAAAAAGACGGTCAGGCAAAAGTTCAGCACGAAATTTTAAAATCGCAGCTGGAAAAAATCGAAGCGTTCGCAGAAAAAAATCCGGCGGAAAATCTGAACGAATATTTTTTGTGCACCTGGGGCGACGTAACTTCGTGCTACATGGGCTATTCGGTGGCGGACGTTTTAAAATACGGAACGAGCGTCAGACCGCATTACGAAAAAGCGCTGGAAAAAAATTCCGGATTTTCTTACGCGCTCACCAACATCGGGCAGTGGTATTATTTCGCACCGAAAATGACGGGCGGCTCCAAAAAAAAATCGCTGGAATATTTTGAAAAAGCCTACGCTGCTTCCGTGTCGCCGTCGCAAAAATATTTCGCGTGCATTTTTCTTTCGCAGCTGCTTTTTGAAAACAAGGAATTCGACCGATGCAAAAAACTTCTGGACGAAGCCGAATCCTTTTGCCCCGGAAGTTTTTACTTAAAAAAAATCCGCAGCGCCAACGACCAGGGACTTTCGCTTTACGAATACAACCGGAAAAAATCGTCGCTCGAAAAAGAATCAAAAAGCAAAAAATAAAATGAAGCGGAAATTTGTTGTTACTATTGAAGAAACGATTTCGCAAAATTTTGAAGTTTGTGCTGAAGACGAAAACGAAGCGGAAAAAATCGCCCGTGAAAAATATGATTGCGCGGAATTCGTTCTGGAACCGGGAAATTTGATTTTGAAAAAAATGTTCGTACAGGACGAATCGTGCGAAAACAAAAACGGATGGATTGAATTTTGATGGACTTGCATTTTGACGAAACGCTCGCGGATGACTACAAAAGTGCCCGGCAAAAAATTCGCGTGATGAGCGAAAACTGGTTTTACAAAAATATGTTTTGTCCGGTCTGCGGAAATTTGCGCGTAGAAAAATTTGAAAACAACAGACCTGTGGCTGATTTTGGCTGCAAAAAATGCGGCGAAATTTTTGAGCTGAAAACGAAATGCGGACGGCTCGGAAAAAAAATTGCTGACGGCGCGTACCACACGATGATGGAGCGTCTGGTGGATTTAAAAAATCCGAATTTGTTTGTCATGCAGTACGACAAAAATTTTTGCGTAACCGATTTAATGCTGATTCCAAAATTCTTTTTTGTTCCGTCGGTCATCGAAAAACGAAAACCGCTTTCGCAAAATGCACGGCGCGCAGGTTGGATTGGCTGCAACATTCTGGTAAGCGAAATTCCGGTTCAGGGACGAATTCCTGTCGTTCAGAAAAAATCGATTTTTGATTCATCGCGTGTGGTTGAAAATTTTAACAGGATAAAAATTCTTCGCACGGAAAATATTGAAAACCGCGGATGGCTTTTTGATGTTTTAAATTGCATCAATTCGATTCCGCGGAAAGATTTTTTTACTTCGGATGTTTATGATTTTGCACGGACGCTTTCGGAAAAACATCCGGCGAACAAAAACGTTCACGCGAAAATTCGGCAGCAACTTCAGATTTTACGCGACAAAGGTTTCGTGGAATTTCTGGAACGCGGACACTACCGGAAATTGCATCAGGAGTTTTTATGTTCCCCCTGAAAAAAATTTTGCAGGACAACGCGGACGAAAATTATGCGCGCTTCATGAAAAAACTTTTGCCTTCGGTTGACGCAGAAAAAATAATCGGATGCAGGACGCCTTTTCTTAAGTCGCTGGCAAAAAAAATCCGCAGTGAAAATTTCTGCGCGGAATTTTTGCAGGAACTTCCTCACGAATTTTTCGAGGAAAATCAACTGCACGGATTCATCATCAGCGACGAAAAAAAATTCAGCGAGTGCATTTTTCTTCTGGAAAAATTTTTGCCGTTCGTGGACAACTGGGCGACGTGTGACCAGACTTCACCGAAGATTTTTAAATTTCACAAGGCGGAACTTCTGCCGTTCGTGGAAAAATGGATTTCGTCGGAAAAAGAATTTACGATCCGGTTCGGCGTGGGAATGCTCATGAAACATTTTTTGGACGAAAATTTTCAGGACGAATTTTTTGACCGTCTGACGAAAATAAAAAATCGCGGCTACTACGTCAAAATGGAAATCGCATGGTTCACGGCGGAAGCGTTATCGAAGCAATGGGAAAGCGCGGTAAAATTTTTGCAATCCGGTGCGCTGGAAAAATGGACGCATAACAAGGCGATTCAGAAAGCAACGGAAAGTTTTAAAATTTCTCCGGAGCAAAAAGAGTTTTTAAAAAATTTGAAACGCTGAAATTTTTTTTCCGCGGATTTTTTTGCGTTGTAATGATTGCTTTTACATCTGAAAAGTTGTAGCATTCCGCCATGCAAATTTCCAGAGATTTTACGATCGGCATTCACACTTTGTTGTGCATCGCTTTTTTTCAGGGCGAAAAAAAAATCACTTCGGAATTTATTGCGTCCAGCGTGGGCGTGAATCCGGTTATCATTCGGCGCATTTTGCAAAAATTAAAATCGGCGAATCTCATCGAAGTTAAGGCGGGAACTGGCGGCGCGAATCTTTTAAAATCTGAAAAGCAGATTTCACTTTACGAAATTTATTTTGCGCTGGAATGCAACAGACGCGACCTGATAAATTTCCACGAAAATCCGAATCAGAATTGTCCCGTGGGAAAAAGCATTCATCAGGTTCTGGACGGTCGATTTTCTGAACTGACGAAAACTTTTGAAACGAAACTGAAGTCCATGAAATTAAGCGATTTGATTTCGGACTTGAAAAAAAATTGATTTTTCCCGGCGGATTTTATGAAGATTTTAAAAACGTTTTTTTGTTCGTGGATTTTCTGCATTTCGATTTTTTCATTTGCCCAGGAAAAAAATTCCGTGGATTTCTGGAGCGACATTCCGGCGGAAGAACTTTCGGTGCAGCTTGTGGAACGCATGAGCCGCGAAGAACTTCTGTCGCAAATTTTGATGTTCGGCTGGGCGGGCGCGGAACCGAGTGATTTGCTGAACTCCTGGGTTTTGCAGCGCGGATTGGGAAGCGTAAAAGTTTTCGGCTGGAACACGGACAACATTCAGAAAGTTGCAAAATCGATTCGTGTACTTCAGCAGGAAGCAGCAAGTCGTCCGCTGAAAATTCCGCTGTTCGTGGCAACCGATCAGGAAGGCGGCTGGATTCGTCACGTAAAGGGCGAAACGTCAGACACTCCGGGCAACATGGCAATCGGCGCATCGGGCTACCCAATGGACGCGTACTATTCAGGCTTTTACATCAACCGCGAAATTCGTGCGCTGGGAATCAACATGAATTTTGCACCGACCGTTGACATTTATTCCAATCTGGATTCAAGCGTAATCGGTCCGCGTTCATTCGGCTCGAATCCTGCTGATGTGGGAATTCTGGGCGAAGCGTTTGCGGCGGGTTCTCTGGATGCAGGCGTAATTCCCACGGCGAAACATTTTCCCGGTCACGGCGACACGAGTCTGGACAGTCACGGAAAACTTCCGCAGATTCAAATCGATGCGGACACTCTGGCGAACCGCGAACTTGTTCCGTTTGAATATTTAATCAAATCGAAAATTCCTGCGATTATGAGCGGTCATCTTTCTTTTCCGCAAATCGAATCCGACGGAACTCCTGCGAGCCTTTCAAAAAAATTCCTCACCGAAATTTTGCGCAATCAGCTCGGCTACGACGGACTGATTATCACCGACGACATGATGATGAACGGCGCCACGCTTTTTGCAGGTTCATTCCACCGCGCAGTGATGATGGCGATTGAAGCCGGCAACGACATAATAATTTCGTCAACCACCGCGAATCTTTACGACAATATGTGGACAAAAAATTTGGAAAAGATGAACAGCGACGAAGAATTTTTTTCACGCGTAAAGGATGCAGCACGCCGCGTAATTTTTGCAAAGCTGAAATATTTTAAAAGCGAAAATCATGCGCCCCTTTATCCCGACGAAAATAAAATTTACGAATACATTCCCGACAAAGAAGGACAAAAATTTTTTCTGGAACAGGCGTGTCGTTCAGTTTCGGTTTTAAAACGCGGAGAAAATTTTCCGTTTGTTCCGCGGGAAAACGAACGCATTTTAATCGCCGGTCCGTTCCTTTCGTTTTACGGCGAAGGCAGAAAGCGCTACCCGAAAGTTTCCACGTTTCATTTCAGTTACGAATTAAAAAACGACGAAAGCAATTTCGACAGCTGGAACGCGGCTTCCTTAACTTCGGTTGCGGACGGCTACGACACGATTATAATCTGCGTTTACGACAGGCACACGGCAAACATCGCGAAACGACTGCGCTACATGGACAAAAAAGTAATCGTGTTTTCGATTATGTCGCCGGTTTACGTCCTGAACGATTTCGACTGGGCAGACACGATTTTGTGCGGCTACAGTTATTCAAGTTATTCCTTTGCGGCTCTTTTCGGCGCACTGAACGGCGAATTCACCCCGAACGGAAAAGTCCCCTTAAGCGAATAAAATTTTTTCCGCGCGAAGAATACAGACCGGCGGCACCGAGACGCAGAAGTACCTGCTGCAGGCCTATAAGGCTGTCT
>CAZACA010000144.1:0-4797 GCA_964483515.1 uncultured Treponema sp. | reverse complement strand
TCCAAATTTTACAGAACTTTTTGGCGGCGACCCGCAGCTGAACATCGGCGGAATGGGTTCACTGGGATACCATTATCTGCTTTCGTCAAAATTTGCCATCGGATTCGACGTGGGATTCGGATTCAACGTTTCCATCGGAAGCCACATTTTTAACTACGTGCCCTTTACTTTTGCGCTTACGTATCAGCCTGTTTTCAAGCGGTTTGAATTTCCTCTGACGCTGGGAATCGGATTCGGCTGGGAATCGTTCGGCGGAAAAAATTATTTTCCTGGTCTTGTCATAAAACCTGAAGTCGGTGCCATGTTCAGGCTGACGGAAAGCTGGTCGTTCGGAATGGATCTGGCTTATCTGGTCATGCCGGAATTTGCTGCATGGTATCATGACGATGCGGAAAATTTCGTGGGACAATTTGCAATTTTAAGCGTAACGGCGCGATACCATTTTTAATCACGGAACGAATCATGAAAAAAACGAATTCAGTTAAAAAAATATTTTTGCTTTATACGGTTCTTGCGATTTTTTCTGCGCTGATTTTTTCTTCCTGCCACGATGACCTTTACGGCGCCATAAACAGCGAAGTTCAGCTGGAAAAAAACGGTTTGCAGGGCGATATAGAAAGTTTCATTCACTATAAAAATTCCATCGTTCTGGCAAACGGATACATTTATTACAAGACGAATCAGCCTTCATCGGTAACGGGCAAAAAAAACGGTCAGTGGAACAAAGCCGCTTCACCTGATTACACAAAGGGCGACTACGACGTTCCTGCCACCACGTATTTCCTTGCGTCGGACGAAAATCATCTTTATGCGCTCACTTACGTCTGGATGGAAGACGAAGACGACGGAAACAACACGCCGAAATCCGCGAAATTATACGTTACTGACGGCGACCCTGAAAGCGGACTGTCATGGACGCAAATCGATTTGTCATCGCTGGGCGTAACGGATTATTCTTTCGGAAACGTGAAGGTTCTTTTTGACAATCAGAAAGTTTCATGGACGGGAACGACGGCTTCTTTAAGCGGACGAAATGCATACGCGCGAATCAGAACTTCATCAAAATCCGCGTACAAAATTTACAAACTCAACGGAACAGGCGCACCCACGGAAGTTTCTGGCGGAAACTACATCGGTTCAGACGCAACGAATTCGATTTCTGCGTGCAGTTTCAACAACACCGATTATTTTTCGCAATATTATTCCATGGCAGCGAACGACAGCTACATTTACATTACGAAAACAAAAAGCACTTCATCGGGACACGTTTCGGGCGACTCATCGATTTATTACGGTGACGGTTCAAATTTTGCCGAAGCCGACGTGGACGAAGGTTCCATACTTTCACTTGCGCTCACGGCAGACTACGTTTTAATCGGAACTTCCGGCGGACTTTATCGCGTTCCGCTTTACGGCGGAATTCCTGCAGGCGGCTCAAAGAAATTTTCAAACAACGGAAATTCGATTATCACGGAATACGTTTTCAAGGTGTTCGTTCTGGATTCGTCAAAGGCAGAAGGTCAGACCGACGAGTACGCAGTTTCCACGATTTACGGTTCCATCAGTTCAAGTTCAGATGCATGGAGCGACACGGGACTTTATGCGTATTATCCCATCCGCGACGAATGGAACAGAGACGGCGACTAAATGGGCGACGAACTTTTTTTGCAGCCTGATGCAGATTCCGTCCGCGAACCTCTGGCTGCACGAATGCGCCCGCGAAATCTGGACGAATACATCGGTCAGGAGCATATCGTCGGAAAAGGAAGGCTTTTGCGCCGTGCCATTGCCGCTGACCAGCTTACTTCGGTAATTTTTTACGGTCCGCCCGGTTCAGGAAAAACCACCCTTGCACGGGTAATTGCCGCACACACGAAATCCGCCTTCATTACGCTGAATGCAGTTCTGACGGGAGTTGCCGACATCAGAAAATCCATCGGTGAAGCGGAAAATCAGAAAAATCTTTACGGACGGAAAACAATTCTTTTTGTGGATGAAGTTCATCGGTGGAATAAAAGTCAGCAGGACGCACTTTTGCCCTGGGTGGAAAACGGTACCATAATTTTAATCGGTGCCACGACGGAAAATCCGTTTTTTGAAGTGAACAGGGCGCTGGTTTCCCGAAGCCGCGTTTTTCAGTTGAAGCCGCTGACAAAAACCGATTTATTGAAAGCCGCGCAAAATACGCTGAACGACTGCAGCCGCGGATACGGAAAATGGCGCGTAAAATTTGAAGACGGTGCACTGGAACATTTAATCGACACGGCAAACGGAGACGCACGCTCGCTTTTAAATGCGCTGGAACTTGCTGTGGAAACTACTCCCGAAAAATGGCCGCCCGGTTACGGTTCAGAAATTTTTGTTTCCAGGGAAGCCGCCGAAGAATCCATTCAGAAAAAAGTTGTGCTTTACGACCGCGACGGAGATTATCATTACGACATAATTTCTGCGTTCATAAAAAGTCTGCGCGGAAGGGATCCGGATGCTGCCTGCTACTGGCTTGCACGAATGGTTAAAGCCGGTGAAGACGCTCATTTTATTTTCCGCCGGATGTTAATCAGCGCCTGCGAAGACACGGGACTTGCCGACCCGAATGCAATTTCCGTCGTGGAAAGTTGTGCCGCTGCCTTTGACCGTGTGGGACTTCCCGAAGGACGATATTTTTTGACTCACGCTGCCCTTTATCTTTCCACCGCACCAAAATCGAATTCGTCCATGGCTTTTTTCGACGCGCTCAGTTCCGTGGAAAAAGAAGATCAGGAAGTTCCGAATCATCTCAGGGATTCTTCCCGTGACGCTGAAGGATTCGGGCACGGTTCAGGCTACATTTATCCCCACGCGTACAAAGACCATTGGGTTGCCCAGCAATATCTGCCTGCTCCTCTTGTGGGAAAAGTTTTTTACACGCCGTCCGGTCAGGGTTACGAATCGAAAATCCGTGAAGAAGTTCTGTCGCGGAGGGAAATTCAGATTGCATCGATTCTGGAAAATTCCGCGGAAGAAAATTCGGCACGAAGCGAAAATGCAGAATGCGCAGACGACTGGTGGAAGCAGACGGGTCATTTTCACGGATTCAAAAAAACGGAAGAAAATTTAACGTACACGAAAGACGACGCAAAAAAAATTTCCGCGCTGGACAGAACCGAAAATTTGTGGCGGTCGCGAATCGAATCAAACCGTGCGCAGATTCTTCTTGAAATCCGTTCGTCGCTTCTGGATGCCGCTGAAATTCGCCGTCATCACCGGTGCCTTGTTCTGAACGCGGACGATGCGCTTTTGATTTTCGAGCTGATTCGCAAAACTCCCGAAGGATGCACCTGCGGAATCTGTAAGACTGAAAACGGCATAAAAATTCTGTCGCAGTACGCTTCTACGCTGGAAGATTTGGACAGGCCGATTCTGTGCATGAAAAAAAATTCGCTTCGTGCAGAAATCGATTCCATGGGCGGAATGGAATTCGACCGGATTTTTGCGCGGGACATTTTTGCTTCGGAAAGCGACATCGAAAAATTCTGCGCGGATTTTCACGACGGATTTTTCGGAACGCCGAAAACAAAAAAAGACATTTCGTTCAGCGCGCTGGAAGCACAAAGCGGCACAAAGGAACTTTTTCCGTTTTTCAGCGACGACGCACGAATTTTAATTTCGCAGAAAATTCCATGCGGCGGCCAGCACATTTCGCGTTTAATCGATGAAGAAAAATTCGGCAGAAAATTTTCCGCGGAACTGGACGAAGCCGAACGTGAATTTTTCAGCGACAAAAAAAATCCGCTTTTTTCATGGAACGAAAATTCCGTGGAAAAAAAATTCAGCGAAAACGGATTTGCAGTAAAAAAGAAAATCGTTACGCTGAACGAAAAACGAAAAATTTCTTCCGCGGAAATTTCCAGATGGTTCGATGCAGAAAATTCTTCTTACGGAAAATTTTTGCGCGAAAAACTCGGTGAAGAAAAATTCGCGTCGTTCAGAAAAATCGTTGCTGACGAAGCCGGAAAAAAAATCTTCGACTGGAAAACAAAAAACGTAATTTTTGCGCTGGAAAAAAATATCGGAAATGACTGAAAATTTTTCACGCGGAAATTTTGAAGAATTCCCCGGAACGAACCTGAAAATTTTTCAGGACGAAAAAAAATTTAAATTCGGAATCGACGCCGTCCTGCTTTCCGACTTTGCCGCGACAAAAAATTTTTCACCGCAAAAAATCTGCGACCTGGGCACGGGAACGGGAATCATTCCGCTTTTGATGTCGCGCAAAAATCCGAATGCAGAATTTTTCGCACTGGAAATTCAGGAAGAATTCTGCGCAATCAGCCGCCGGAACGCGGAAGAAAATTTTTTATCGGACAGAATAAAAATCGTTCAGGGCGACATAAAAAATCCGCCGTCCGTTCTGGAAAAAAATTCGTTTGACGTGGTGACGTCGAATCCGCCGTACATCGAAAATTTCCGCGGAAACAAAAACGCCGACGAGTCCATGTCAATCTGCCGCCACGAAATTCTGTGCACGCTTTCCGACGTAATCCGCTGCGCCGGAAAACTTTTAAAAAGCCGCGGAAAATTTTTTCTGATTCACAAACCGTTCCGTCTGCCTGAAATTTTTTCGCTCATGGAAAAAAATCACCTCGCGCCAAAAAGAATGAAACTGATTTTTCCCGCAAAAGAAAAAAATGCATCCATGGTTCTGGTGGAAGCCGAAAAAAATGCAAAACCATATCTGACCGTGGAGCCGCCGCTGGAAATTTACGCGGACAAAAAATTTTCTGAAAGCACGAAGGAAATTTACGCGCGGATATGAAA
>CAZACA010000143.1:0-4821 GCA_964483515.1 uncultured Treponema sp. | reverse complement strand
CGGTTCATTTTTTTGCGCCGGTTTTTCCACGGATTTTTTTTCAGGCTGAATTTTCTGCGCTGAATCTTCGTCCGGATTTTTTTTCACGGAATTTTTTTCTGCTGAAATTTTTTCGTCGTTCCGCGCAGAATTTTTTCTTCCGGCTGAATCAGCAGAATCGGTTTTTTCCGCGGAATTTTTTGCAGATTTTTTTTGCGGAATTTTTTCTTCCTTTGCGATTCGATTTTTTTCTTCAGCAGGAACGCCGGATTTTTTTGGCGAAGAAAAAAAGAACGAAAGCGAAAGAAAAACAAGGCACAAAAAAATCATTGCGGCAGAAAGCAGCATGACGCTTTTGTTGTCCAGTTTTACTTTCGGATTTTTTTTACGCGGCGATTTTTTTTTCGGCTGATTTTTTTTTGAATTCATCTGCACACTTTTTTACCTTGCGCGCCCAAAAAAAATTGAGCGCGACAAAATTTATTTTGCTTTAATCCATCCGACGACGGAGCAAATCCATCCGACGATTATCAGATAAAATCCGATGGATGCGTTTTTCAAAAATTGTTTTCCCACGAATTTTGAAATTGCATTGTCGTTCACTTTTGCAAACAAAATTACGCCGCCCAGAATGCTTACGACGAGCGCCGCCAGTTTCAGCAATTTTGAATTTTTTACGCTGATGAATTCCAGAACGATTCCTGCCACCGCGCCGATAAAAATTAAAATTACCGCAGCCGAAATCGATGACGAATTTTTCGTAACGAATTTAAATCCGTTCAGCGAGCCGAGTTTGTTCGCGAAAATCGGGCAGATGAATCCAACGGCAACCAGCGCCATTCCAATCAGGTAAAGTTTCGCCAAAAGGTCTGCATTTTTTTTTGACATTTTTTTTCCTCCGATTTTTCCGCTTTTTCCGGTTCGTGCAACGCAAGATTTTTTGTCCGGAATTTTTCCGCGGAAGAATCAAAATTTTTCCAGAATATATTTGCGCTTTCCCAGTCCGATTTTTTCGCCGTGGATAAGCGTTTCGTCCCAGACGGATTCGGGAGTGGAATCGTTCCAGAGGTTCCGTGTGATTTTCATTCCGCGGGCAACGTTATCGGAAATCCGCGTGTTTTCAAATCTTGACGAAGCAACGCACAAATCACTGCACGCCTGGTCGAGGGCAACCGGATCGAAACTCGCAGCCATTCCCAGATTCGGAATCAGCGGCGCATCGTTGAACGCATGACAGTCGCACCAGGGGCTTACGTCGCGAATTATGTTGATGTGAAAGCACGGACGGCCGAAGCAGACTGCCTGAGCATATTCCGCCATCTTGCAGTCCAGATCTTTGTTGGCGCTTCCGTTGGGATTGTAAATTGCATCGAAATTGCACGCACCGATACATCGTCCGCAGCCCTTGCAAAGTTCCTGATCGATGAACGCTTTTTTGTTCTGATAGACGATTGCCGACGAACCGCATTCTTTTGCGCAGACCTTGCATCCGCGGCAGGCATCCTGATTAACCATCGGTTTTCCTGAATTGTGCTGATCCATTTTTCCCGCGCGACTTCCGCATCCCATTCCGATGTTTTTTATGGCACCGCCGAATCCTGTGGCTTCGTGTCCTTTAAAATGATTCAGCGAAATAAAAACGTCTGCATCCATTATGGCGCGACCGATGTGTGCAACCTTGCAGAATTTTCCGTTGGCAACCGGCACGTCGATTTCGTCAGTTCCTTTCAGTCCGTCACCGATTATAATCTGGCAGCCGGTTGTGGCAGGAGAAAATCCGTGCTTCTGTGCGCAGTCCAGATGATCCAGTGCATTTTTTCTGTAGCCGGGATAAAGCGTGTTGCAGTCGGTAAGAAAAGGTTTTCCGCCCAGTTCCTTTACCAGTTCAGCAACGGCACGCGCATAATCCGGACGCAAAAACGAAAGGTTTCCGTCTTCGCCGAAATGAATTTTTATTGCAGTAAATTTTCCGTCGAAATCAATTTTTCCGATTCCTGCTTTCTTGCACAATTTTTTCAGTTTGAGTTCGATTCCGCCGTCCTGAGTCGTCCGGAAATCCGTGAAAAAAACTTTCGATTCTTCCATAAAAAAAACTCCTTAAAAAAATTATTCGTGCGCTTTAAAAATCAAACACGAATTGTGTCCGCCGAAACCAAGTGAAGCACTCGCCGCAATCCGAATTTTTTTTGCCACGCCGACGTTCGCAGTGTAATCCAGATCGCAGCCGTTTTCCGTGTCGGGATTTTTTAAATTTATCGTGGGCGGAACAAATCCGTCCTGAATCGCCTTGATGCAAAAAATTGCTTCCGCGCTTCCTGCCGCACCAATCATGTGACCCGTCATGCTTTTTGTTGACGAAATGGAAATTTTTTTTGCGTAGTCGCCGAAAACCGATTTAATCATTTTTGTTTCCGCCGAATCGTTCGGTACGGTTGAAGTTCCGTGGGCGTTGTAGTAATCCACCTGAGTGCAGTCGATTTTTGCATCGTGCAGTGCTTCTTCCACCGCGAGCCGGCAACCGCTTCCGTCTTCCAGCGGCGAAGTAATGTGATGCGCATCGCAGGACGAACCGTAGCCCGAAATTTCCGCGTGAATTTTTGCGCCGCGTTTTTTTGCGTGCTCTTCGTCTTCCAGAATTAAAACCGATGCTCCTTCGCTGAAAACAAATCCGTCGCGGGTTCTGTCGAATGGTCTGCATGCAGTTTCAGGATTTTCGTTTCCGCTTAAAGTCAACGCCTGAAGTTGCGCCAGCGATGCAATTACAAAATCCGTGACTGCGCTTTCAGTTCCGCCGGCAATGCAAATTTCCGCGCGCCCAGAACGAATTAAATCCGCTCCCATTCCGATGGCATCCGTGCCCGACGAACACGCCGTGTCCACCGCAAAGCATCTTCCGTGCAGACCGAAAAAAATTCCCAGATTCGCCGCCGCTTCGTTCGGAATGTAAAGTGGAACGGTCAGTGCCGGAACCCGCGAATGTGCAAAAGTCGGATTCAAAAATTTTCTGTAGGAATCGTCCACCGCATCCATGCCGCCCAGACAGTTTCCGATGCAGACAGCAGTTTTTTCTTTCTGCAAATTTTCTTTTGTGTAGCCCGAATCCGCCGCCGCCTGAACTGCCGCCGCTAAAAGCAATTTTGTGAACCGCGCCATTTTTCGTGCAGATTTTCTGTCGATGCCGAATTCTTCCGCAGAAAAATTTTTTACTTCGCCTGCAATTTTTACGGGATTTTTTTCCGCGTCGAAAAGCGTAATTTTTCCGATTCCAGAAATTCCGCGTTTGATGTTCTGCCAGGATTCTTCCACGGAATTTCCCACGGGCGAAACGATTCCCATTCCCGTTACAACGACTTTTTTTTGCGCCATAAATTCCTACCTGATTTTGAAAAAAATTCCCAGCATCGCTACGGTAATCATCAGCTGAATCATCATGAATTTTATGAGAACCTGCGTGGGCGACCAGCCTTTGTTTTTTCGCATATGATCGTGAAGGGGAAAACGCACATTTTCAAAAATCGAAATTTTAAAAAATCGTTTGAGCGCAACTTTTAAAAGTCCCAGACCGCCGTTGATGAAAATTATGGATGACGTCGCCAGAATTAAAAACGGATTTCCGCTGACCATGACGCAGACTCCGATGAAAAATCCCAGCGGACGCGAACCGGCATCGCCCATCAGAACGGAACTTGGATACGCGTTGTGCCACAAATATCCCATGAGAACTCCCGCGAGACAAAAAGTTATAATCGCCCAGGAAGCGCCGTCTTTTAAATGCGGAATCAAAAGGTACGACGAAATGTCCACGTGTCCCAGAACGATGTAAAAAATCGCGCCCATGGTAAAAAGCGAAATTAAAACAAGCGTGGAACTTAATCCGTCAACGCCGTCGGTGCAATTCGTTGTGTTCACGGACATCCAGAGCATCACCACGGAAATTAAAAAATAAAGCCAGACGGGAATGCTGATTGCATGGGAGCAGAACGGAAGCCAGAATTGCAGCGTGCCATCCGCGGAATTTTTTGAAAGGTAATGAATGAGCAGAATCGATGCGGCAACCGTAATCACCAGATCCAGAAGCGCCTTGGAATATTCGCCCCAGCCTTTGTCGCTCCGGTCGTCCAGAAATCCGGTGAGCATCATGAGCCAGGTCAAAATTAAAATTCCCGATTGCAGATAATCCAGCGGTGCAATCAGAAAACTTAAAATTACAAAAATCGTAATGAAGACGATTCCCGCGCCGGTCGGTTTGCCTCTGGAAATTTCTTTTGTAAGCGTAAATTCTCTTCCGCGATCGGAGGGCAAAAATTTGTAGAACTTCGGAATGATTATGCGTGAAAGAAAAAATCCCGAATAAAGGGCGAGCGCAATCAGAACGGTGTACGACTGCAAAAGACGCAGCGGTCCCCAAAAATTTTTTAAAAGTCCACCCAAAAAATAAATCACAATTTTCCCCAGAAACTGAAATTGCGATGATGATAGCACAAAACATTTTGCAATTCAACAAACCGATTTCCGCGCAAAAAATTGGTTGCGAAATTTCAGCGGAAAAAAATCGTCGTGGAATTTCAGCGAAAAAAAATGTCGCGGAATTTCAGCGGAAAAAATTTCGTCGCGGAAATTTCTGCGTGAAAAATTTGGTTGCGAAATTTCAGTGCAAAAAAAATCGTCGTAGAATTTCAGTGGAAAAAATTGGTTGCAAAATTTCAGTGCGAAAAATTTGGTTGCGAAAATTCAGCGGAAAAAATTGTCGTAGAATTTCGGCGTGAAAAAAAAATCGTTGCGGAAAATTCAGCGCAAAAAAACGTCGCGGAATTTCAGCGGAAAAAATTTCGTCGTGGAATT
>CAZACA010000142.1:0-4829 GCA_964483515.1 uncultured Treponema sp. | reverse complement strand
GCCAATCGCAGCACTTATCGCATCTTCAATTCCAGCGGTTCCTTCGTCAAAATCAACGCAGACCTGGCATTTTTCTACGGAAGCAACGCAGTTCGTTACTCCTGCCACGGCTTTTACAGCTGCATCGACTTTTGATGCGGCTCCGGCGTCGTCCATTCCGGTTACATAAATTTTTTTCTGCATATATAAGGCTCCTGATTTTTCTTCGATTACGGAAGATTATAATCCGAGTTCATGAATAGTTCAAGCAAATTGTTTTTTAGTGCAAATTCCGGTGAGAAACTTAAGTTGCGCAGTGATTTTTATTTCTTTCCGCGGAAATTCCCAGCTGTCCGCACGCACCGCCGATTTTTACGCCGCGTCTTGTCCTTAAATTTGCCTTTACGCCGAATTCTTCCAGGTACGAAACAAAATCATCGCATTCTTTTTTTGACGGGGTTCTGAATTCCACGCCTTCCACGGGGTTCCACGGAATCAAATTCACGTACACGTCCAGACCCGAAGCAAATTCCGCAAGTTGTTTCGCGCTGTTCCGGCTCGTGTTTTCCCCCGAAAGAAGGGCTGCTTCAAGGGTAATGCGTTTTTTCGTTTTTTCAGCGTAAAATTCAAGGGCTTTTTTCAGTTCGGGAAGGGGATTCGATTTCGTTACGGGCATAAGTTTTTCGCGGAGGACGGGGTCTGCGGTGGTAAGGGAAACTGCAAGGCGTACGGAAAGGGAAGATTCCGCGAGAGTCCTGATTCCGCTGCAAATTCCGCTTGTGCTCAATGTGATTCTCCGCTGACTTAATGCGCGGCCGTTTTTGTCCGTGAGAATTTCAACTGTTTTTTTTATGGCGTCAAGATTCTGGAGCGGTTCTCCCATTCCCATAAAAACGATGTTGTCGAGCCTGCCTGCTTCCTTTTCCAGAAACAGAAATTCTTCCGTAATTTCCGCCGCAGAAAGATTCCGTCCCCAGCCAAGCCTGCCGGTCTGACAGAAAGCACAGCCCATGGCGCATCCTGCCTGACAGCTTACGCACGCAGTTTTCCGTCCGTCCCTGTCGGTAAGCAGAACTGTTTCCACGGCGCGTCCGTCAAGAAGCGAAATCTGAAGTTTTACGGTTCCGTCGGGATCCTTTAAAACTTTCGTTACGGAAGAAGTCCGCAGAACGGCTTTTTCTTCCAGAATTCGTCGCGTTTTTGCATCGATGTTTTTCATTTCGCCGAAATTTTCAGCGCCTTTGTAAATCCACTGATAAATCTGCCTTGCACGGAAAGACGGCGAGATGTCCAGCGATTTTTCGATTTCTTCCGGAAAAAGGGAAGCGAGGGGAATTTTTTCTTCCACGGAATTTATCCCATCTGAATTTCTTCCAGGAATTCTGCAACGGCCTGATTTTTCAGTCCCTGCCGCGTAAAAGTTTTCAGCGTTTCAACGGCATCCTGTTTCCTGTGCATTTTCAGGTAGCAGTCCGCCAGATCAATGTAAAGCCTGTAATTTTTCGGGTCGCCCTTAACGAGTTTTGAAAGCTGTTCCGCCGCTTCTTCAAATCTGCCTTCGCCCTTGCTGATTAAAGCCAGTCCCAGTGCCGCATACACGTCAAAATCAATGTCCATGGCGCGTGTGTAGTATTCCCGTGCAGTTTCGTAGTCGCCGGTATTTCTGTAGGCGTCGCCCGTCCGCGTAAGGATTACCTTGTTTTTCGGGTCGATTTCCAGAATCCTGTTCCAGAATTCAATGGAACGGAACTGCTGATTCATTCCGCGGTAACAGTCGGCAATCCCAAAAAGCGCGTAAAAATTTTTCGGATCGACGGAAAGCGCCTTTTCAAAGTAGGGCAGACCTTTTTCAAACGTTTTCAGTTTCCGGTGGCAGTTTCCGATGGAAGTAAGCACGCGGATGTCAATGTGGGACGGATTTGCTTCCACCATTTTCGTCCAGTAAAAAAGCGCGTCCTTGTATTCCTTAAAATCGTAATGCAGATGACCCAGACCGATTAAGGCGTAGGCATTGTTTTCTTCCATTTCCAGAACCTTCAAATAAAGGGATTTGGATTTCTTGAAGTCGTGGATTTTTCTGTATGCGTCGGCAACCCGCGTCAAAACCGTAATATTCCTGTCGTCGTGAACTAAATACTGCTCCCAGATTTCAATGGCCTTGTGAAACTGATTCGTCGCCTTGTAGCAGTCCGCCAGCCCGAAAAGCGCATAATTGTTCCCCGGATGAAACGAAAGGCATCTGGAATAATAACCGATGGCTTCCCTGTACTTGAACTGCTTCCGTTCGCTGTCGCCCAGACCAACCAGCGCGTAATTGTTGTTTTCTTCAATGGCAAGAATCCGGTTGAATTCTTCCACCGCCTCGCCGATTTTGTTTTCCTTAAGAAGCTGATAGCCTTTTTTTGAATGATCGCTGATTTCCGAGGGAATTTCGTCACCGATTTTTCTCTCCGTAAAATCATCCGCCTGAGAAAATTCAAATTCACCGTTGTGTTTAAAACTTTCGCCCATATTTTCTCCTTTTTATTTTAACTTTTTAAAATCATTGATACTGTCCGGGAAATTTTTTCGATAATCGGTTCGCTTTTCCGCTTGTTGTGCGCCAGAACGTACAGCCTGAGTGCTTTGAGCGGTTCTTTTTCAGCGTATCTGTCGCCCACCCGCGTAAGTCCGTCGGAATATCCCGTAGCGATGAAAATTCGTTCCGCCATTTCGATTTTTCCTTCGTTAAAAAGCGCGTTTGCCCTGCGGATTAAGGCAACTTTCTGCGGATCGGAAAGCCCCTGAACCGGCTGATCGGAGGTTTTTATGAAAACTGGATTTTCCTGCATGGAATCGATTTTTTCTATCAAGTCGTCATTCATTTTTTTTAATACCTAGTGTAACTTCTTATTCCTTTTTGTCAAGAATTTTCGTCTGCGTCATCGTATCCGTAGAAATTCACGATGGAGCGTCCGTAAATCCTGCGGTCAGTCAGAACAAGCGCACCGATTTTTTCAGGCAGCCTGTCTTCCGCGGGATGATGAACCATGAGCCGTCCGTTTTCCGTAAGCATTTTTTTTTGCGAAACCGTTTCCACAAGTTCAGCGCGGAATTTATACGGAAAGGGCGGATCCATGAAAATAAAGTCGAATTTTTCCCTGCAACGCTTTAAAAAAAGTTCCACCGCCATAAAATGACAGTTTATGCGCACGCCTTCTTCTTCAGCCATCCTTACATTTTTTAAAACCACGCCTGCCTTTCCCCTGTCCATTTCGCAGAGTGAAACGTTCGTGGCTCCGTGGGAAACCGCTTCCAGGGCAATCGTTCCCGAACCGGAAAATAAATCCAGAAACGATTTGCCTGAAAGTTCCGGGGAAATTATGCTGAAAACCGATTCGCGCATTTTGTCCATTGCCGGGCGAATTTCCATTTTTCCGCGGGGAGTTTCGGTGATTCTGCCCTTTAATTTTCCGCCCGTAATGCGCATTTCAATTCGCTCCGTTCAGCGACCAGAAAATTTCGTCTCTGGGCAGTTTTTTGTTTTCGCCTGCATAATCGAATGCGGTTTTTCCTTCTTCGTCCTGATATTCCGGATTTGCGCCTGCGTCCAGAAGCTGCTTTATGACTTCCGTGGACGAACCGTACTGGCACGCGTACATCAGCGGAGTCTGTCCTTTCCACAGCCGGTTCAGCGGAATTTCCATGTCCAGGAACAGTTTTACTTTTGCACTGCGGACATGGTCTGACGAAGAATTTCCCGTAATGGCAAAAATAAACGCGCGGAAAACTTCATCTTCCGAAACCGAACGGTCTTTTAAAAGCAGCTGAATTATTTCAGGATTTTCAGAATAATCCGACGCCATGAGGAGGGGAGTTGCGTTGTATCTGTTCCTTACGCGGACGAATGCGCCTTTTTCCACAAGGGTTTTTACGATGTTCAGGCTGTTCTGGTAGCGGCATGCGTACATCAGCGCCGTCCATCCGTCCTTGTCGCGCAAATTCAAATCAGCGCCGCTTTTTATGAGCATGTTTACGTCCCAGTCGTTGCCGTTTTTTGCAGCCTTCATTAAAAGTGAAACGCCGTTTTTGTCCTGCCTGTTGGGATTTTCAACCAGAAATTCTTTTTTTTCTTCCGCGGAATGCTCTTCTTCGCCGTTTTCTTCGTAGTCCAGAAGGAAAACTTTCGTGTACTGCTTGATTTCATCGCGTTTTGCAGTTTCAAGTCTGTCCAGCGGATTTTCATTTTCCGCGGAATTTTCCGTTTCTTCTGCGGATTTTTCTTCGGCTGTTCCGGCGGAATTTTCTGCATTCACCTGTTCGTCGGAAATTTCCTGCATTTCGCTTTCAGGCAGATAAAATCCGGACGGGTCTTCGGCGTATTCGCACAGTTTTAAATAAATTTCGTAAACCGGATTCTGCCGCGCGTAGTCGAACGAACACAATTTCTGCCTGTCTTTCTGCAGAACGGCTGATTTCCGCTTTTTTTTGGAAATGGAAACGGATTTCAGCAGAAGGTCGATGATTTTTTCGTCGGAAGAAAACTGAGCGGCGTACATCAGCGGAGTTTTTCCGTCTTTTGCAGCAGCCGTTGCGTCGGTTTCGTTGTCAAGACAAATTTTTACGATTTCGTAACTTCTGTCACTGGAAAGCGCCATAATCAGGAAAGTTTCGCGGTTCGTTCCGAAAACCTGGGTCGGCAAACTTCTGTTGCTTTTGAATGCCTGCTGAATCTCTTCTTCAGTTCCATCCTGCGCGAGTTTTTCATAATCCGCGGAATTTTTTTTGCCCGCAAACGCAGAAAAAACTACGAACGTCGCAGTAAAAATAAAAAGGAAATGCTTCTTCATGACACGAATTATATTCAACTG
>CAZACA010000141.1:0-4856 GCA_964483515.1 uncultured Treponema sp. | reverse complement strand
TCATACAAAAATTCTGAATTGATGCAAAAGACGATTTTATGAACGAAGAAAAAAAAATCTATCTGGTAATCCCCTGTTACAATGAAGAAGCGGTTCTTGAAGAAACCACGAGGCAAGTTTCACAAAAATTCCGCGAACTGGTCAGCCTGAAAAAAATCCATCCGAAAAGCAAAATTCTGTACGTGAACGACGGCTCAAAAGACGGCACCTGGTCAATCATTTTGCGGCTTCATCAGGAAAACGAATTCGTCAGCGGAATAAATTTGTCGCGGAACAAAGGACATCAGAACGCCGTGCTTGCAGGACTTTTGTATGCGAAAGATTTTTGCGATGCGGCAATTTCCATGGACGCGGATTTGCAGGACGACATTAACGCCATCGACCGGATGATTGAAAAATTTTCGGACGGAAAAGACGTCGTGTACGGAGTTCGGAGCGGAAGAAAAAGCGACACTTTTTTTAAAAAAACTACTGCCGAAGGATTTTACAAATTCATGAAGTGGATGGGCGTGGACATTGTTTTTAATCATGCGGATTTCCGGCTGATGAGCAGGCGCGTTCTGGAGCAATTGGAAAATTATAAGGAAGTGAATCTTTTTCTGCGCGGAATCGTTCCGTTAATCGGTTTTCCATCGGATTGCGTTTATTACGAACGAAAAGAACGGTTCGCGGGAGAAAGCAAATATCCGCTGAAAAAAATGCTTGCGTTTGCGTTTGACGGAATTACATCGTTCAGCATAAAACCGATTCGATTCATTCTGGTGCTGGGCATGACGATTTTTCTTGTAAGCGTTGCCATGCTGATTTATTCGACTGTGCGGTGGTTTCTGGGCGCAACGGTAACGGGCTGGAGCAGTCTGATGGTTTCCATCTGGGCACTGGGCGGTCTGCAACTTCTGGCAATCGGAGTCGTGGGCGAATACATCGGAAAAATTTATCTGGAAACAAAAAGCCGTCCGCGTTTCGCATATCAGGAAATTCTAAACGAAGAAAATTAAAAATCCACATAAAAATATTTACAGGAGAATTTTTGCCATGAAAAATCTACAAAAAAACACGCAGCGGAAAATGTTTTATGTTTCGGTTGCAGTTTGTCTGGCATGTGCGGTCGCTTCGGTTTTTGTTTTAAATCAGGCTGATTTTTGCTTTGCCTTTGCAGAAAAAGTTTTGCGACGTCCGTTAAGAAATTCTGCGGTCTGGATTGAATTCATTAAAAAATCCGCGCCCGGTTTCTTTCTGGTTTTTGCGTCCATTCCGATTTTGTTTTTTAAATTTTCAGAACAAAGCATTTCGCCGGAAGAAACTGAAATTCCTGCTGAAACAAAAAATCTGAATTTAATGAACTACTTCAAAAAATTCGCGGAATACGTTTTGCAGAACAAATTGATTTTATTTTTTGATTTGCTTGCTGCGTTTTCCATTTACGGAATTTCAATCTGCAACACTTCAATCGGCGTGGACACGGAAATTTATCTGCAAAATCACAACGTCAACTGGTTTTCCATCGGACGATTCGGCCTGATTTTTTTGCAGAAACTGACCATGCCTTTCGGATTCAATCTGTTCATTTCAAAACTTTATTCGGTTTTATTTCTGGTTCTTTCTGCCATGAACTGCACTTTTTTGTTTTCGCTTTTCGACGGACGCGGCAAAAAAAATTCAGCGTTTTTCTTCAACACAATTTTCGTTTCATCGATGATCTGGGTGAACCAAATTTATTTTACGCTTCAGGCGGCGGAAGTCATGCTGGCGATTTTTGTGTGTCCCGTGCTTGCATACACTTTGTATTCGGGTTTAAAAAACGGCAAAAAATTCAACATGATTTTTTCAACGCTGGCGATTGCTTTTGAAATTTCAGTTTATCAAAGTACGCTTCTGCTCGTTTGCGCGCAGATTGTTTCGTGCTACATTCTGGATTCTGAAGCGGAACAAAATTCGGTAAAAGAAAATTTGCTTTTTGTTTTAAAACTTGTACTGATTGCCGCGGCGTCATCGGTTTTATATTTTGCAGCAAATAAAATTTTGCATACGTTCGTTTTTAAAACAAGTTCGGATTATCTGGGGTATCAAATATCAAAATCATTTTTAAACATTTTGCTTTCACCATTTTTTTATGTCATCCATTTGCAGCAGCCGAATCCCATAAATTTTGCAGTTGCATTTTTGCTTGTCGTTTCAGGATTTTCGATTGCGCTCAACAAAAAACAAAGCGCCTTAAAAAAATTATCGTTTGCGGTTCTTCTGCTCTGCATTTTTTTCATTCCGATTCTGGGCGGCGGAGTTGCGGTTTTACGTTCCGAATTTACCGTTCCGTTCAGCACGGGATTTTTTGCATTTTACGCGCTTCGTTTTTCAAAGGGAAAATTATTTTTCTTTTCGGAAGTGATTGCCGTTTTGCTTTCATTCTTCCTTTTGCAAAATTCAGCCATGATGACTTACACGGATCATCTGCGCTGGGAACAGGACAAAAATCTTTGTGCAAAAATCGCGGAAAAACTTGAGCAGGAAAATCCTGAAAATCTGCCGGTAGTTCTGTGCGGTTATTACGAATCAATTTACAATGTGGATTACAAAGTCGGCGAAGTGTCGGGTACGTCTATTTTTGGATTTGGAAACAACGGAAGTTTTATAAACGGACGCGGACCCATTCTTATGAAAGATTTGGGCTATAAAATCGAATCCACAAACGATGAAAATCTGCTGAAAAAATGCATTGACGCAGAAAAAGAAATGGCGTCGTTCCCGGCGGAAGGCAGCGTAAAAAATCTGGGCGACGTAGTAGTCGTAAAACTTTCAGAACATTCCGAAAAATAAAAAATCGTTTAATCTTTCTCCGCACAGAACAAAAAACAGAACAAAAAAAAATTCCGTGCGGAGATTTTTATTTTTCCAGTGCGGCGGAAACCAATCCCACAAAAAGCGGATGCGGTTTGTTCGGGCGGCTTTTGAATTCGGGATGGTACTGAACGCCCACGTAAAAACGGTTTTTGTCGAACTCTACGGTTTCCACGATTTTTCCGTCGGGTGAAGTTCCGCTGAGGGTCAGTCCGTTTTCAGAAAGTGCATCGCGGAAATCGTTGTTGAATTCGTAGCGGTGCCTGTGGCGTTCTGAAATTTCTTCGCGGTTGTAGCAGGCAAACATCTGCGTGCCGGCTTTTATTTTGCACGGATAAGCGCCCAGTCTGAGTGTTCCGCCTTTGTTCACGGAATTGCTCTGGTCGGGCAAAAAATCGATTACCTTGTGCAGGCTGTTTTCGTCGAACTCTCCGGAATTTGCATCGCTGAATCCGCAGACTGAACGGGCAAACGCAATCACCGCAATCTGCATTCCAAGGCAAATTCCCAGATACGGCACATCGTTTTCGCGGCAATAATCAGCAGTGGCAATCATTCCTTCGATTCCCCTCGGACCGAATCCGCCCGGCACAATCACGCCGCTGCATCCGCCCAAAACCGCTTCCACATTTTCTTTTGTAATCGATTCGCTGTCGATCCATTTTATGTTCACGAACGAACCCAGCTCGTAGCCTGCATGCTGAAGCGCTTCCGCCACGGAAAGATAAGCGTCGTGAAGCTGAACGTATTTTCCCACCAGACCGATGGTAACTTTTTTCGTGCGGTTCTGAATTTTTTCCAGCATATTGTTCCAGTCGGTTAAATCGCACGGCGGAACTGAAAGATTTAATTCGCGGCACACTATGTCCGAAAAATGAAGTTTCTCCAGCATAATCGGCGCCTGATACAGAACCGGCAGCGTTAAATTTTCAATGACGCAATCGGGCTTTACGTTGCAGAACATGGCGACTTTGCGGAAAATATTTTCTTCAAGTTTTTCATCGCATCGCAAAACAAGAATGTTCGGCTTGATTCCCAGACCCTGCAATTCTTTCACCGAATGCTGCGTGGGCTTTGTTTTGTGTTCGTCGGAACCATGCAGAAACGGCAGAAGCGTCACGTGGATGTAAAGGGAATTTTCGCTTCCCACTTCCAGACCGACCTGACGGATTGCTTCCAGAAAAGGCTGACTTTCGATGTCGCCCGTCGTTCCGCCCACTTCCGTAATGACGATGTCCGCGCCTGAAGTTTTTCCCACGTTGTACACGAAAGATTTTATTTCGTTGGTGATGTGGGGAATGACCTGCACGGTTTCGCCCAGATATTCTCCGCGACGTTCCTTGTTCAGCACGTTCCAGTAAACTTTTCCCGAAGTAAGGTTTGAAAATTTATTTAAATCTTCGTCGATGAATCGTTCGTAGTGACCCAAATCCAAATCAGTTTCCGCGCCGTCGTCAGTTACGTAAACTTCGCCATGCTGATAAGGACTCATGGTTCCGGGATCCACGTTGATGTACGGATCGAGTTTTTGCGAAGCGACTTTTAATCCGCGTGATTTTAAAAGGCGTCCCAACGATGCGGCAGTGATTCCTTTTCCCAGACCTGAAACAACTCCGCCAGTAACAAAAATGTATTTCGTCGATTTCATAAAATGCCTCCAAAAAAATCCGGCTCATCGCAAAAAAAAAATACGCAGACTACAAAAGTAACCTGCGTCTGAAATTCGATTTGCAAAAAAATCCGTTACGCTCAGGCGACGCGAATCTTTATGGCGCGAATATATCAGATTGCATTACAAAAGTCAATTTAACCGAATTCCCGATTCCGCGGAAAAATTTCAGCGTGAAAATTTCGTTGCGGAATTTCTGCGGAAAAAAAATTCAGCGTATAAATTCGTTGCGAAAATTCTGCGGAAAAAAATTCAGCGTGCAAATTTCGTTGTGAAAATTCTGCGGAAAAAAATCGTGCAAAATTTCGTTGCATAAATTTCTGCGGAAAAAATTCAGCGTGCAAATTTCGTC
>CAZACA010000140.1:0-4876 GCA_964483515.1 uncultured Treponema sp. | reverse complement strand
TCCATTCGTAAGTTGCGCTCACCGATGAAGTTGCGTCGTTTCCGTTTTCGTCTTCAATTTTTAAAAATGCGCGGACGTCATTTATTGCGGATGAATTTTCGGGCCGATAAATTATAAGTTCCCACGGATTGTGATGAATCGGTTCGTCGGAAAAAAAA
Organism: uncultured Treponema sp.; assembly: GCA_964483515.1. Taxonomy (GTDB): domain Bacteria; phylum Spirochaetota; class Spirochaetia; order Treponematales; family Treponemataceae; genus Treponema_D. The sequence goes on along the minus strand of CAZACA010000140.1, from coordinate 4,718 downwards.
TTTCCTGCAACAAAAAAAATCAGCGCGACAAAAATAAAAAATTTCTTCACAAAAAAATCTCCGTCAGCCGGCAAACGTCTTCTGCTCCGTCCACAAGAATTCCGGCCATTCCCATTTCAATCGGCAGCGCCAGGTCAATGTCAAATCTGTCGCCCACCGCCACGCACTCAAAATTTCTGGAAGCAGTTTTTTCCATGGCAGCAAGAATCATTTCACGCGACGGCTTGGATTTTTTAAACGTGTCCAGCCCGATTATTTCAGGAATAATTTTTTCGATTCCCACTGCGGCAAGAGTTTTTCGCGCGGCTTCCACAGGATTGTTCGTGACGCAAATCAAGTTGAATTTTTTTTTCAGACGCTCCAGGGAATTTTTTAAACGCAAATCTTCCGTCAAAAATTTTTCAGGCTGCAAAAGTTCGTTGCGCCATCTGATGCTCGTTTCGATGTCCACGCCAAAAAAAGTAAACGCGTTGCCCAGACTGATTTTTTTTCCGCCGTGAGTCCTGCTCCATTCGTCCCGGAAATTTTCGATTTTTTTCTGCGCTTCGTTTTCAGTCATTCCGCGGATTTTTGCAAAGTGCCTGATCTGAACGTCAACCTGCTCGCGGACGTATTTTTTTGAAGTGTAAAGCGTTCCGTCAATGTCGAAAATAAACGTGCGGATTTTCGCGGCGTCGTCAAGGGCAAAAATTTTCATTCGCTTTCCGATGGAGAAAAAACGCGCTGAATTTTGAAAAGCGATTTTGCGGCAGTTTTCGCGTCGGAAAAAATTCCCATGGAAGAAAATGCAAACGCTGCGTCGCCCAAAAGTTCCGCGTCAGTGCAAACCGGCACGATGATTTTCATGCCCGTAATGTCGGCTTTCATCTGGTTCCACAAAACGTTCCGCGCCTGTCCGCCGGTGATCCGCATTTCGGCAGGAAATTCCATTCCGATTTTTTCCGCTGCTTCCTTTAAAGTGAAAATTCCGTCGCGAACTTTCAGCGCAGTTTGAATCATCAGATATTTTCCCTGGTCGAGCGATGGATTGCTTCCGTCGTTAAAAATTATTTTTTCCACCAGTTCGCTGAATTCGATTTTTTCGCCGGATTCACGCTGAATTTTTTCGCGGAAATCAGAAAATTTCGAGCCGCTGTCGGGAATCAAAAAACTCGCGTTCCAGAGTCCTGAAATTACGGAAGGAAGCGTCCGGATTTTTTCGCCGGAAACAGGTCGTGCACAAGAAAAATTTATTCCTTCGCTGGAACCTGCACGGTCGCATAAAATTCCGCTTTCCACGCACGCCGTTCCCACTAACGCCGAAACGAAATCCGGTGCGCCGCAAAAAACCGGAAGTCCTTCGCGCAGAACAAAATCGCCGTTGGTTAAAAAAGCGGCTGCCTTTCGCGAAAGAGGCTGAATTTTTTTTCCGGGCTGAACGAATTGCGGAAATTTTTTGCATTCGTCTTTTGAAAGTCCGAACGAAAAAAGTTCGTCATCGCTCCAGTACGCATCACGAAAATTTTCCGCAGGCAAAATCGTTACCGCCTGTTCCGTTAAAAGCCAGAGCAGATATTCGGGACCGCTGAAAATAAAACTGCTTTTTTCCCACGCCGCGCTGAATTTATTTTTGAACGCAATAATTTTCGGAATGAAAAGCGACGAAGTTTTTAGCGGAGGCGACGGTTCGTTCCAGAGCAAAGTTTCGCCTGATTGCGCCACAAGAGTCGGACCGTTTCCGCTGATGCAAATTCCGTCGGGCGAAATTTCCGGACGCTGCAAAAAAAGTTCATGCACTAAATTCTGCATCGACGGAAGCCATTCTTTTGAAGCGTGTTCCGTGTTAAAAAGCAGAAATTGTTTCCGCGCAAAAGCCAGAACGTTTCCGCTTTCATCGATGAGCGCCGCTTTTAAAGATGAAGTTCCAACGTCAACACAAAGAACCGTCGTCACTTTTCTGCTCCCCGTTAGTTTCTTCCGCGGAATTTTCGGCAGTTTGGGAAGGCTGAACTGAAGGAGCGGGCGTAGAAACTTTTATGAGTTTGTCGATTATCGTCCGGTTGTCGAGCAAATCGCTGAGGGACTGATTGTGATGCAGACGCGTAACCACATTCGCGAAAAGCCCCGAAACATTCGTGCTGATGTACCATTCGCGCTTTAAAAGTTCGTCGTGATAAACTGCATTCGTTCCGATGATTCTGTAAAAAAGTCCTTTTTTGTACGCTTCGTCAAACTGTTCGATGGCGTTTCCCGTAAAAAATGGCAGACTGATGGCAGCAATTACTTTTGTCGCGCCCTGTTCGTGCAAAAATCCCATTGCCTTTAAAAGCGTGCCGCCCGTGCCAAGCATATCGTCCGCGAGAAATGCAACTTTTCCTTTTACGTCGCCCAAAAGTTTTATGCTTTTTATGTTCGTATTTTTTGCGTCCTGAGTAACGATGGAATAATCGCGCTCCTTGTAAATCATTGCCAGCGGTTTTTTTAATCCGGTAGCGTAAAATTTATTCCTGTCGATTGCGCCGGTATCAGGACTGACCACCACAAGATCTTCCTTTGTCAAATCAACGACTCGCGCCAGTTCGCGGATAATCTGATACGATGCATGAAGATTTTCGCAATGCGTGTGGGAAAATGCGTTTACGATTTCGCGGGAATGCAAATCCAGCGTAATAATCCGCTTGACTTCCATCATTTCGTAAATGTGACCCAAAAGTGCAGCAGTCAAACCTTCGCGGCTCTTTTTTTTGTGCTGACGGCTGTAAGGATAAGCAGGCAGAACAAGTGTAATTTGTCGCGCGCCCGCCTGCCGAACCGCATCGATTGTAACCAGAAGGCTCATTACGTGGTCGTTTACGCTTAAACTGAGTACGTTTTTTCCGTCGTTCAGCGAAATTTTTTCGTGATTTTCTACGTCCTGAAAAATGTAAACGTCTTTTCCGCGGATGCATTCCTGAAGTTCCGTTTTAAATTCGCCGTTTGCAAAATACGTGAACCGCGTGTTTACTTTAAAAGTCGGCTGCCTGTATTTGTCCGTCGCCCCCCGAATGCACAAATCGCTTGTTTCGATGTCGTTTTTGAAATTCATCTGCTGAACGATTTTATCTTTTTCGGATTCGTATCGCTTTGAAAGGACATCGCTCTTCAGCGAAAAACGATGCTTGTACATATGACGAAGATGAGTGATTACTTCGTTGGCGAAATATTCCCCGCCTGGACAAGCAACTACGGCAAGATCGGTTGGTTCAGAATACGGCATTATCCTTACCTCTTTTTTTATGTTTTGAATCGCCTGCAACTCTGTCGCGAGCGCCTCATAATACAATTTTATGCATTATACGTCAATTAAATGCAAAATATGCAAAATACGCAAAACGATTCCCGTTCACGTGTTGAATTTTTGCGCCGGCGTTACCATCCATATCGCGTCGAATTCGGTGTCGCAGACGTTTTCGATAAAATGCGGAGACGATGCATTGAACGTTACGCTGTCGCCTTCTGCAATTTTTATTTCGCGGTTTCCGTAATGCAAAATTCCTTCGCCATTTAAAACAACGCCCATTTCTTTTCCCAGATGACCGAAATTTCCGCGGCGGGTTTTGGCTTTCGGCGGAATTCTGATGATGTAACTTTCAAAGGAATTTTCTCCTGCGCCTGAAAACGGATCGGAAACTTCTTCGTAAATTACGTGCTCTTCGTTGATTTTCCGGCGGTCGAATTCGTGCACGACTGAAAGATGACGATTCCTGCTGAATTCTTCAAACAAAAATTCCAGACTGATGTCCAGCGCATCGGCAATGTCCAGAAGCGTGTCGATTGCAGGTGAAACTTTGTTGCGTTCGATTTGCGACACGAGACTTTCGCTTACGTCTGCTTTTTCCGCCACCGATTTCAGCGTCAGATGCTTTTTTTCCCGAACCGTGCGCAATTTTTCGCCAAAAAAATATTTTTTATTTTCGTCCGCGTCCATTTTCAGCCTGCAAAAGAATCTTTTTTTTGTTTTTCCTGATTTTTTTCCATCACGAACCGAACGAAAAAATCTTCCAGCGTACTTTTCGGGCCGTCCAGATGAAGCCGGTTCCGCGTCCGTGCATTGTCGCGCCGGATTGTGTACAGAAGGTAAAAGTCGCGATAATCCTGATTTATGTCCAGTTTGATTCGTTCGTTCAGGTAGCCCCGCGCTTCGTCACGACTGATGGATTTCAGTCCGTTTTCCCGCAGAATTTCCTTCAGCCGCAAAATCTGTTCGTAAGAAATTCCGAAGAGAAATTCTTCCATTGCCTGCGAAATTTCTTTTACAGCGAGTTTTTCACGGATAAACGCCGACCATTGTTCGTCCATCTGAAACGTAACCATTAAAAGTTCGCTTGTTCCCATCATGGTGCCGAAAGTTGGAGCGAGCTGACGACGTGCGTGCCAGACCGCCTGCAAAACCGGTGCAATGTCCGCAATCGTCTGGTCACTCCGATGTTCCCACAAAATTATCAGCGAATTTGCCGCTTCACGCCTCACTTCAATGGAAATCGATTTGTCGCGGATTAAATCCAGATAAACGTCTTCTGCCATCAGCGTAAAAAGCATGGAAACCGTTTCGTCCAGATATTCACGGGCTTCTTTTTCTTCCATGTGGGCAAAATCCCGCGCAAGTTTCCACATGGAATAAAACGTATGAATTTTCGTAATGAGAAATCCGCGGCCCAGACTTGCTTTCGACGGCATGTGCATGACCGTATCGCCGTCTT
>CAZACA010000139.1:0-4945 GCA_964483515.1 uncultured Treponema sp. | reverse complement strand
ATGCGCTCTCTATTGAATTTTTCGGGCTTTGCATATATCATGCTTTCAGCGCGATTTGCGCATTTTTTTACTTAAGAGGTTTTTATGGCAACAATGAAATATGATTTTACAGTCGAAAATCTTGGAGAATGCAAAATCAAATCTCCAATCGAACTTGCCCTTGATCACGGAAATTTCCGCGCAACTTACGTCAACGACACTTCTTATGTTCGTCGTCAGGTGAACGTTTACAATGGCGTTGAAGAACTGAACGACGAAAAATCCAACGACCTGGAAAAAGCCGGTCCGCGTGAATACATCTATTTTAATCCGTCTCACGTTACTGCGGGAATCTGCACTTGCGGAGGACTTTGCCCCGGTTTGAACGATGTGGTTCGTGCGGTAGTCCGATGTCTGTGGAATCGCTACGGAGTTCGGCGCATAAAGGGAATTCAGTTCGGCTTCAAGGGATTTTTTGAAGAATACGGTTACGACACCATCGATTTGAATCCGGACAACGTTGACGCAATTCACAAACTGGGCGGAACTTTTCTGGGTACGTCACGAGGCGGCGGCGACAGGGTTACGGAAATTGTCGATTCTATTGTAAAAAAAGGAATCAACATGATGTTCATCATCGGCGGCGACGGAACTCAGCGCGGTTCTCTGGACATTGCAAACGAAATTGAGCGGCGCGGACTGAAAATTGCAGTGGTGGGAATTCCAAAAACCGTTGATAACGACCTGCAGTTCATTGACCGTTCGTTCGGTTTTGAAACGGCAGTGCAGAAAGCAACGCAGGCAGTAAATTCCATCCACATGGAAGCGCATTCCCAGATTAACGGAATCGGCGTGGTAAAACTCATGGGACGCGAATCAGGATTTATTGCGGCGGCAACGGCTCTGGCAAGTCACGAAGCGAATTTCTGCCTGATTCCCGAAGTTCCTTTCGATCTGGACGGACCCAACGGACTGCTTTCTCATCTGGAAGAACGGCTGAAGGAACGGCGTCATGCAGTAATCGTCGTGGCTGAAGGCGCAGGTCAGGAACTTCTGGCTTCCACGAATCAGACCGACGATTCAGGCAACAAAAAACTCGCGGACATCGGAACGTATCTGTGCAGCAAAATCACCGAATACTTCAAGGCAAAGAAAATTCACATCAATCTGAAGTACGTTGATCCGAGTTATGAAGTGCGCGCTTCGGTTACTACGGCAAACGATTCCATGTATTGCGAACGGCTGGGAAACAATGCGGTTCATGCGGCAATGGCAGGCAAAACGAAAATCGTCATCGGTCTGGTGCATGATAAATACGTTCACATTCCCATTTCCATGGCGACACTCAAGCGGAACATGGTTGACCCCGAAAGTTCCCTGTGGCGCGACTGTCTGGACGCAACGCTGCAACCGGTTTACATGGTGAACAACATTAACACGGTAATCGAAAAATTGCGCAGGGACTATGACGAAGCCGAAGCAAAAGCCCTTGCCCGGCTGGAAAAAGTCACGAACATGAAAAAATAGTATCGCAGGAAAGCGGATTTTCGCTTTAAATAAATGCAAGGAGAATTTAATGAAAATCAGAAAAATCTTTTTATTCGCCGCGCTTTCGGTATCTTTCGTTCCGTTTGTGTTTGCAGAAAAATCATTGACTTTGCAGGCAAGTGACGGTTCAGTTACTATTCAAGTTCCCGACGACGTTTACAATATCGTGAAAGACCGGACTGATGAAATTAACAAGGCGTTGCAGGAAAATAGCGTCAATAAAAATACGGTTGGAGGTTATGCAACAAAAATTAACAGTGCTTATGCCACAATCAAGGACAAAATTCCTACCACGCAGCCTTTTACCGTTGCCACTGACAGTCTGGACGAATTCTGCGAAGTTCTGCGCGACGTCATTCCGAATTCACAGACCCAGCAGAATGTTTACGCGGAAGCATGGATTGGAAAACTTTTCCCCGGATTCCACTTCGGCGTGGGCGTGAATGCAGGCGTTACGGCACTGGACATTACGGCGTTGAAGGAAGCGGCGCTCGCTCTGGGCGTGGACAGCGTAAGTGATGTAAACGACACTCTGGTTTTCCCCACTGCAACGGCTGACATTCGTCTGGGCGGACTGATTCTGCCTTTTGACGTGGGAGTTACGGCGATGATGATTGATTCGTCAAAAATCGATGCCCTGGAAAAAGCCATTGACCCGGTTGCCTTCGACTTTTTTACGCTGGGATTTGATTTGCGCTATGCCCTTTCAAAAGGTCACGGATTCATTCCGAAATGGTCTGTGGGCGCAGGTTATTACTATACAAAAGGAAGTGTTTCCGTTTCCAATGACGACGCCGAAGCCGCTCTGGATTTTAAATCGTCAACGGTCATGCTGAACACGCAGATTTCCTACAAACTTCTGTGCCTGGTTCCGTTCGTGGGAGCGCGTGCACTGGTTTCAAAGACAAGCGTAGACTGGTCAGTAAGGGCAAACTGGGCGAGCATTCTGGACAATGATGATTTAGTCGATGTCGTAAAATACGGAATTCTGCCACAGACTTTCGGCGATTCCACTTCGGGAACGGGATTTTATCCCCAGGTTTACGCCGGCCTGGGACTGGATCTGCTTTTCCTGAACTTTACGGTAAGCGGAAGTTACGACTTCGTGTCAAAAATTCCTTCTGCGGCAGTAAGCTTCCGCATAGCATGGTAAACTTTTTTAGTAGAAGTGCAATAAAAACGAAAAGGTCCCCCGGAAACGGGGGTTCTTTTTTTGCTAATTTTTCCGCGCAAAAAGGCACTTCGCCAGATCACGCACGTTTTTTACGCAGATTACGCCTTTTTCGTCTTCCGGCGCCACGAATTTTTCAAAACCCAGTTCTTTTGCTGCCTTTATCCGCTGTTTCTGCTTTGTAACGGGCCGCACTTCCCCCGCCAGACTCACTTCGCCCACCACCACGCATTTTTCGGGCAGAGGAATGTCCGTCCGTGCTGAATACAATGCGGCGGCAAGGGCAGCGTCAATGGCACTTTCCGAAAGCCTGACTCCACCGGCAACGTTCACGTACAAATCCTGATCGCTGAATTTCATGCCAAGTCGCTTTTCCAGAACGGCTGCAATTCGGCTGACCCGGGCTGAATCGATTTTTTCCGAAAAAACGCGGTTCATGGAAGTTTTGGACGGAACTGTAAGCGCCTGAATTTCCACGATAAAAACGCGGCTTCCTTCAAAAACTCCTGCGCAGGCAATTCCGGCCGGTGTTTCTCCGTCCCGTCGCGTAACGAAAAGTGCACTGGGGTCGCCCACGGATTTCAGTCCGCATTCGTCCATTTCAAAAAGTCCCAGTTCGTCCACGGAACCAAACCGATTTTTCTGCGCGCGCAAAAACCTTACTTCGTCATTCGTCCGTTCAAACGAAAGAACCGTGTCCACCATGTGCTCCAGACTTTTCGGTCCGGCGATGTTTCCGTCTTTTGTAACGTGTGCGGTCATAAAAAGAACGCTGTCCCGTTCCTTTACCCAGCCGATCAGTTCGTTGCCGCAATATTTCAGCTGCGAAACCGTCCCCGGAACGATTCCTGCTTCCACGGAATAAACCGTCTGCACCGAATCCACCACCACCACCAGCGGATTCAGCGAGTCCAGCGCATCCAGAATGTCTTCCAGCCGCGTAGTGCAGAGAATTTCCAGCGCGTCCACGTTAAGGTTCAGCCTGATTGCGCGGCTTTTTATCTGTCCTGCCGATTCTTCGCCGCTGACGTAAAGAATTTTGCCTTTTGAAAGCAGCGATGATGCAGACTGAAGCAGAAGCGTTGATTTTCCGATTCCGGGTTCGCCGCCGATTAAAATTGCGCTTCTTTTTGTAGCCCCTCCGCCCAAAACACGGTCAAATTCCGCGTTCCCCGTGGAAATCCGTTCGTCCTTCTGAACGATAACGCTTGCCATGGAAACCGGTCTGGATTTTGCCGTGGTTCCGTCGGATTTTTGTGATGATTTTGCCGCGGAAGGGTCGAGGATGCATTCTTCCAGGGAATTCCATTCGCCGCACTGAGGACATCTGCCCAGCCAGGAGGGTTGCGTGTAGGAACAATTCGAGCATTTGTAAACGATGGAGCCTTTTTTTCGTGCCATAAAAAAATTATAACGCAAAATTTGCAAAAATTGTAAGAAATTCACTTAAGCAAACGGTGAAATTTTGCTATAATCAGCAAGTCAAATATTCTTTGTGCAGCCTGGTTTTTTTTCAGTATTTCGGAGGTAATAACGATGAAAAAGAATTTCGGTGCAAAAGATTGGCATTGGCTTTATCCCATGCCAGTTTTACTTATCGCTTCCTACAACGAAGACGGTACAGCGGACGTTATGAATGCGGCGCGCGGATCAATCAACGATGACAAGCAGATTGAAATTTACATCAGCCCCATTCATCGGACGGTGAAAAACATTCTTAAAAAACGTGCGTTTTCGGTCAGCATAGGCACTTCGGATTTTGTAAAGGAATGCGATTATGTGGGGATTGTTTCGGGGAATGACGAACCGAAAAAAATCGAAAAATCCGGCTTTCACATTGAAAAATCGGAATTTGTGGACGCTCCGGTAATTCGCGAGCTTCCGTATGTTCTTGAGTGCAGCCTAGTCCGTTACGACGAACAGTCGTTTCATTTGCGCGGACAAATCGTAAATGTCGGAATCGAAGAAAATGCCGTTACGTCAGACGGAAGAATCAACCTGCGAAAAATCAATCCAATCACCTACGACCCCATTAACCGCGAATACGTTACTTTTGGCGAATCCGTGGGTCCTGCGTTCAAAATCGGAGCCGTATTGAGATAAAAACGGCATCGTGCTGAGATAAAACGGAGCCGTGCTCAGGTAAATTATTGTGCCTGTTGTTTTATGCAGGCACAACTTTTTCAGTCCGAAACCGAAAAACTTCAGAAAAATCAAACTTTTTCAGTTTAAAACCGAAAAACTTTT
>CAZACA010000138.1:1244-5001 GCA_964483515.1 uncultured Treponema sp. | reverse complement strand
GAACAAAAATTCTTCGCGCGGAACTCAATGCTTTTTTTACGGAAAAAAATTCAGCAACAGAATTTGCTGAACAAAAAATTCTGCGCGCGGAACTCAATGCTTTTTTGCGGAAAAAATTCAGCAAAAAAAATTTGCGGAACAAAAATTCTTCGCGCGGAACTCAATGCTTTTTTTACGGAAAAAAATTCAGCGAACAAAATTTGCGGAACAAAAAAAAATTATAAATTCGTCTGGGGGACAATCACGTTAAAAAGGCGGTCTAAATCTTCCGCGGAAAAATAATTTATGCAGATTGTGCCCTTTTTGAAATCGCCTTTCAGCTGAACTTTCGTGCCAAGCCGTTCGATGAATTTCTGCTCCAGCGCGACAAAATTCGGATCGCGTTTGTCTTCAGCCGGTTCCGTGGATTTTGGTGCAGCCGACGGCGACTTGATTTCCTTTGCCGCAGTTTCCGCCTGCCGAACCGAAAGCCCCTGACCCACAATTTTCGCGAACAAAATTCGTTTGTCGGAATCGTTTTCCAGACTCAAAATCGCCCGCGCATGACCCGCCGAAATCGATTCGTCCACCACCGCTTTCCGGATGTCTTCGGGAAGTTTCAAAAGACGCAGACAATTCGCCACGGTAGAACGTTTTTTTCCCACGCGCTCCGCCACCTGATCCTGATTCAAATTTCCGATTTTCATTAAATCGTAATACGCCTGGGCTTCTTCCAGCGGATTCAAATCCGTGCGCTGAATGTTTTCGATGAGGGCAACTTCGAGTTTCCGCTGATCAGAATATTTCCGCAGTTGAACCGGAATTTTTTCCAGACCCGCCGCTTTTGCTGCACGAGTCCTGCGTTCGCCTGCAATGATGAAAAAAGTTCCGTCGCCTGCATCTTCGATTATCACCGGAGAAAGCACGCCTTCCTGCCTGACCGATTCCGTGAGTTCTTCAAGTTTTTCGCCGTCAAAAAAAGTTCGCGGTTGATGCGGATTCGGTTTCAGCAACGACGGATTCACCCAGAGCGTTCCGTTTTCGTCGGAAGAAATTCCCTGGGGAAGATTTAAATTCGCTGCGGAAAAATTTTCAGTTGATGCATTTTCAGTTTTTTCTTCGGAAGATTCAGCGTCCGCTTCCATCATGAGCGCGCCCAATCCTTTTCCCAATCCGCCCTTAGCCACGACTGATTACCTCTTCAGCAAGTTTTTTATAACTTTTCGCGCCGACGCAATTCGGATCGTAAACGCAAATCGGTTCGCCGTGAGAAGGTGCTTCGGACAGCCGGACGTTCCGCGGAATAATCGTGTTGAAAACCACTTCTTTAAAATAACTTTTTACCTGCATTACGACGTCCTGGGCAAGACGAGTTCTGCTGTCGTACATGGTGAAAAAAATTCCGCCGATGACAAGATTTTTGTTTATGTTTTCCTGAACTTTTTTTACGGTTTGCAGAAGAAGCGTAATTCCTTCCAGCGCAAAATATTCGCACTGCATGGGAACCAGAACCGCATCCGCCGCCGCAAGTCCGTTCAGCGTAAGAATTCCCAGCGACGGTGGGCAGTCGATTAAAATGTAGTCGTATTTTTCGCGGACGGGGGCAAGTGCATTTTTGAGAAAATATTCGCGGTTCGCCTGATCAACCAGTTCGATGGCTGCTCCGGACAAATCGATGGACGCGCTGATTACGTCAAGATTTTTTACGCCTGCGTGTTTGATTGTTTCGCCGATGGAAGATTGTCCTGCAAGAAGTTCGTAAATGGTGGGCTTTTTTTTGCTTACTCCGACGCCGCTCGACATATTTCCCTGACTGTCGAAATCCACAAGCAAAACCGATTTTCCTGCAACAGCAAGGTACGCGCCGATGTTGATTGCCGATGTAGTTTTTCCCACACCGCCCTTCTGATTCACAAAAACAAATACTTTACCCATGGGCGAGACTATACCATGATTTTTTCGTTTGGTACAGTAAACGCAAAAATAAAAGAAACGCCATTATTTTCGTCCGCCGTTAAGAAGCGAAAAAAATTTCGGGCAGATTTTTTTCAGCACGAATCCGGCGAAAGTTCCTGCGGCAACAGTCAGAACCGATGCGGCAAAAAACTGAACCAGGCAAAAAATTCCGCGGAGGGGAATAATCCGGCAGGAAATTTTATTCACGGCAGTTCCCAGAAAAGGCGCGTGAATTGCGTAAAGAAAAAATGAAAATCCTGAAAGCGTTTCAAGTTTTTTGTAAAGATTTTCGCGGGAAACAAAAATTTTCGACAGTTTCAAAAAGAACAGGCACGAAACAAAAGTGTTCAGCGCACCGAACGAAAATTTTCCGCCGGAATTCAAATCGAAAAAAACGCCCAGAAAAATCAGCACGGCGAATTCAGAAAATTTTATTTTGTCGGCAATGGCAAAAAAATCGATTTTGTATTCAGCGCAAAAAAATCCGGCGACGTAATAAAAAAATGCTGCGGACGAAACCGTAAAAAAAATCGGAATGTTTTTCAGCGATGCAACGAACGCAAAGAAAAAAATCAGCGCAGGAAATTTCCGGCAGAGGAATTTTAAAACCGGTGAAAGCAGAATAAAAATCATCAGGTCGCGCAAAAACCAGAATTGATAGACAAGCGGAGGTTTCAGTCCCGACGAATGAAGATACGTGAACGCTTTAAAAAAATCCGCCGGACGCCAGTTTTTTATGATGTGGGCCGGATCCTGAAAAAACGATGCTGTCTGCGGAATTGACTGCGCAAAAAAATAAAGCAGAATCGTAATCAGCGTCCACACGACGTACGGAAGAAAAATCGAACTGAATCTTTTTTTCAGCAAAACGGGAAAATCGTCATTTTTGGAAAATTGCAGAAACGAAGCAAAAAAGAAAAATAACGGAACCGCCGCACCGCCCAAAGTTCCGCCGATGAAATTTTTTACGACGCGAATCCATTCGGGCTGAACGAAATCGTAGTGATAATAATTTATTGCATCGTCAGGCTGAAGATTTGCGTGGATAAAAACCACGAACACGATAAGCAAAAAACGCAGGCTCGTAATGCGCCGGGAAGTTTCACGCTGAATGATTTCCATAATTCCGTCCTTAAAAATTGTGTCAGATTGATTTTTAACACATTTGTGTTGGGCAGAAAATTATCACAATATTGTGTTTGGGACAAGACAGCGACACGATTGTGTTAACATGCGTCCATGAATTTTTGGGAGAACGTGGAAAACATCAGGGAATACAAAGAAATTTCGCGGAAAGAACTTGCATACGAAGCCGATTTTTCGCTGAACAGCATTTCCACGGGAATTGCAAGAAACAGCGTGCCCTCCGCCGATGTCGCCTGCCGGATTGCAAAAGTTCTGGGCGTAAGCGTAGAATTTCTGGTCACGGGAAAAACTGCAAAAAAGTCGTCTTCCGCCGAAGAAAAAATCGAAAGCAAACTGTCGAACAAAAAGGAAGAATTTTTAAAGTACCAGGAAAAATATTCAAAAATGCTGGAAGAATTTTCCGCGCTGAATCCGTCCATGCAAAAAGCCATTACCGCACTGATTCACGCTTCGCAATCAACGGTCAAAAAAGAAATTTGAAATTTATTTGCGGATTAAATTTTCTTTTCACGAATGTTCAAATGTGCTAAAGTTGCGCAATGAAAAATAACGGAAGAATTTACGCTGCAAAAATTTGTGCCATGTACTTGACAAATTTTTTCCGCGCAAAAAATAATCACGAATCACGAATCACGAATCACGAATCACGAATCACGAATCACGAATCACGAATCAC
>CAZACA010000138.1:0-1144 GCA_964483515.1 uncultured Treponema sp. | reverse complement strand
GAATCGGCGCGAGTTTCCTTCAATAAATTTTTCTTTCACCTTCTAAACTGATTTTATGTAAAATCCAATTTTTACTTCAATATTTTTTTCAAGAGAGGTTTTTATGAAGAAATTTATTTTTTCAATCGTTTTATTTTTTTCAGTTTGCTGCGCATCGTTTTCTGCATCGATGAATCCAAAAGTCAACGCCGTACCGGAAGAAGTTCAGGAAAATGTTTTCAAAAATCCGAAGGAAAATCTTCCGCTTGTCGTAAAAAGCCTTGTTTCGTCTTCAGCCGGCGACGCGGAAAAAGTAAAAGTCCTGCACGACTGGATTTGCAACAACATCGCTTACAACACTGATGTTTTCAGCGGAAAGCAGGGCAAACAGGATTACGTTACCGTTCTGAAAAAGCGGAAGGCAGTCTGTTCAGGTTACGCGAATCTCATGAATCAGATGTGTTCCCTGGCAGGAATCGAGTCCTACGGAATTCAGGGCTACTCAAAAGGATTCGGCTACAAAGGATTCATCAAAAAAGGACAGCAATGCGACCACGAATGGAACGCCGTAAAAATCGGGAACAAGTATCAGCTCATCGACGTAACCTGGGACGCAGGATTTGTGGACTACAAAACTTTTGTAAAGCATTATTCCACCGACTATCTTTATCTGACGCCCGAACAATTTTCGTTTTCGCACCTGCCAAAGGACGAATCGCAGCAATTTTTGGCAAATCCAAAATCCGCGGAAACTTTTGTAAAGGAACCGTTCGTGCCCGGCGCATTTTTTTCATACGGTCTGTCGTTCGGAAAATCCGCGCCTGATTATTCCAACGAAATTTCTGAATCCGCGAAATACGATTTTAAAATTTCCAGATCGAACACGCTGCTTGCTTCTGCACTTTCTTCCGCGGAACAGGAAATTCAATGCGCATCCTGGACTGACAGAATCGGAGCGGCTGCCACGGCGGAATTCGATGTTCCTGATTCAAAAAATTATTCAGCGAAAATTCTTGCACGACAGAAAGGCGAAATTAAAAATCCGGTTTTTTTCAGCGCGGCGGAATTTGAAGGCGAAGTAATTCCTCCTGCACAAAATCTGCTTGCACAAAAAAAGATTTCACAGAAGGAATTCGATTTTCTGACGGCGTCTTATTTCGCGGAA
>CAZACA010000137.1:0-5061 GCA_964483515.1 uncultured Treponema sp. | reverse complement strand
TCCGAGCGTCCATGCACCCTGTTTGCGCATTTCGGCGAGCTGGCTTGCTCCGTCACGTCCCATTCCCGTCATAATTACGCCCAGCGCACGATTCTGATACAGCGCCGCCACCGATTCAAAAAGACAGTCGGCTGAAGGTCTGTGTCCGTTCCGCGGTTCTGCACTGGAAAGCCGGATTACGTTGCAGAGGATGGATTTTTCCGCCACGATGTGAAAATCGCCCGGTGCAATATAAATTTGTCCCGGATGAATTTCGTCTCCGTCTTCTGCTTCCTTTACTGAAAGCGGGCAAATTCGGTCAAGACTCGCGGCAAATTCCTTTGTGAAACCCGCCGGCATATGCTGAACTACAAGAATCGGTCTGGAGAACTTGGGGTCGAGCTGTGCAAAAACTTCGCGCAATGCATTCGGACCGCCCGTGGAAATTCCGATGGCAACCACTTCGATTTTTCCCGGTTCGCGGATTGGCGTAATGACTGCCGGTTCCTTTTTGCGTGTGGAAAACAACGTGGGCGAAAAAGTCGGTGCAGCGGAAGAACTTTTTACTTTGTCTTCCAGACCTTCTTTTTTGGAAACTGCCGCCGCTTCTTTCAGTTTTGCCTGCTGAATGAAACTTTCCGTGGAAGCGATGACTTTTCCGTTTCGCCTGGCGTATCGTCCGCCGTAAGAAGAAACTTTTTCGATGATAACGCTGGAAACCGAAGAAAGTGAACTTGAAACTGAACCTGACGGCTTTGTAATGAAGTCGCTCGCACCCAGTTCCAGACACTGCATGGTAACCGCCGCGCCTTTTGTTGCCACCGATGACAAAATTACAACCGGAATGTCGATTTTCAGTTTTCGCCGTTCTTCCAGGAACTGCACGCCCGTCATTTCAGGCATTTCGATGTCAAGAAGAATTAAATCCGGCTTAAGAGTTTCCAGTTTTTGAAGCGCAAATTTTCCGTTCATGGCCGTGCCACAAACTTTAAGACCTTCAGTTTCGTCAATAATTCTCGAAATCAGATTCCGCATTAACGCTGAATCGTCACAAACAAGAACTTCAATATCGTCCATTTAAACACCCACCTGTTTTTTTACCGAAAACTCTCCGTGCTATTCGTTTTTCTGGTACAAGCACGCCCAGGGAGTTTTTAAGAATTCGAACTTCGTGTCCATTCCAAAAAGGCTTTCCGAGTGACCAATAAAAAGATACGAATGTTTCGCCATCGCTTTCCAGAAGTTGTCGATTGTGTTTTTTTGGGCAGCTTCGTCAAAATAAATCAAGACATTCCGACAGAAAACAATATCGAGATTTCGCACGCCCATATCGAACCGCAGATTGTGGTAGTCGAATTTGATTGTGCTCATGAGTTCCTTCTTTACCTGATATCCTTTGTCCACCTTGTCAAAATACGACGCGAGATAATTCTGCGGAATTCCCGAAATACGCAAATCCGGGTAAAATCCCTGCTGTCCCACAAGAATGGACTTCAACGAAATGTCAGAGGCGATAATTTCAAAGGTGTAGGGGGCTGGCAATTTGTCTTTAAGAAGCATCGCAATAGTGTAAGGCTCTTCTCCCGTTGAACAACCGGCGCTCCAGATTCTGATTTTCTTATCGCCAAAGGACTTCTTTTTTTCTTCGATAACGTGTGGAATAACGTAGTTGATCAATGCATCGAAATGTGGCTGGTTTCTAAAAAACCGTGTAAGATTAGTTGTAATGCTATCTAGAAAAACTTTAAACTCTTCCTTGTTTGATGTAATAAGCTTGTAGTAGTCATTCAAATCAGCAATATTCTTTTCACGAAGACGTTCTTTCAGCCTGCTGTCCAGAATCGATCGATTAGTCTCCGAAAAAGTGATACCACTTGAATCGTAAATAATTTTTCTAAATTCATTAAACTGTGTATCAGAAAGTAACTCTGTCATAATGCCTGAATTGTACAACATAAAATTTCATTTGTAAATAAAACTAGTTCTTATTTGCAGCATGATTTTTTAAGTTTTTCCAGCCGGAATTTCCGCGGATTTTTTTATTCCTCTGCATCTTTTTCGCTGAATAATTTTTTTTCGTCGTAGTCGCAGCCGGTTTTTAGGATTGCATAAATCGCGCTCAAAAGTTTTTTCATCACGAATCCCATGCACTGAAAATAATTTTTTCCTTCCGCTTTCTTTTTTTTGTAAACGGCAACGATGGTTTTGTCGTGACTGATTGCAACGAACGCCGCGCACCAGAGTGAACGCCGCAGATAATACGAACCGCGTTTTGACATATGATTTTCCGTGCCCAGAAATTCCCCTGACTGCTGAACCGACGGATCAATTCCTGCATAAGCGATAAGTTTTTTCAGCGAAGAAAATCTTTTTACGTCGCCGATTTCGCTTAAAATGCACGCCGCCAGAATCGCTCCCACGCCCGGAACCTGAGTAATTTTTGTGTCGAAATTTTTCATTTCTTCTGAAATCCGCTTTTCCAGAATTTTCATCTGTGCTTCAAGCAGGTCGATTTGCGCCATGGTCTGCTTCACCAGAAACGAAACTGTTCGGGGCGAAAATTTTGCTGCAAACGAATTCCGCGCGCAGTCCTGCATTAACGCTGCTTTTCCGTGACCGAATCTTCCGCGGCTTGCTTTCCGCAGAATGGACGAAAGTTCTTCAGTCTTTAAATTTAAAATTTCGCGGGCAGAAGGACACGTCCGCAGAATTTGCGCCGAAGTCTTGCTGAAAGTATCCGCGAAAAAATCCTGATACTCCGGAAAAATTCTGTCGGTCATGGCAATAACTTTCCGCTTTAAATCCGCAGTCAAATCCGACAGAAAAATCCGCTGACGGCTTAAATCGCGCACGGCAAGAAGTCGTTCGTCACAAAGCTGCGTTTCAGAATATTTTCCGATTCTGATTACCTGGGCGATGATTTTTGCATCCACGGAATCGGTTTTTTGCGGACGGATGTAAAGGTTCCGCAGCGCACCGGACTGAAGCGGATTTATTACGTGCACCAGAAATTTTTCCGCAGAAAGCCACGTGTAAAGATTTATCCAGTAGTGCCCCGTCGCTTCCATTCCGATTTCAAAAAGCGAAAAATTTTTATTTACGTCAGAAATTTTTTTCAGGAAAAGCACGAATCCTTCACGGGAATTTTTGAAAGCAAAAGAATTCAGTACGATTTTTCCTGTGCGGTTCATCACTGTCGCCTGGTGGGATTTTTTCGCCACGTCGATTCCAATAATGTACTGCATGATTTTCTCCTAAAAGGTTTGAACGGAAACTCTAGCCGAAAAATCCGGCGGAATCCTATTCTTAAATCCGAGATCGAGTCCCAAGGAGGCAATAAAGATTTCTTTTCGAGAATTCCGTATGCAAACCTGCGGAAGTATACAATAAGCAAAAAAAAATTACATTCAGACCAGACGAACGTCCACGCCCTGTTCCGCGAGACTTTTTTTAATTTCAGGAATCGTAAATTCCCCCGAATGAACCATGGACGCAATGAGCGCTGCACCGGCTTTTCCTTCGGTAAGAACTTTTGCAAGATGTTCAGGTTTTCCGCCGCCGCCCGAAGCAACGACCGGAACTTCTACGTTTTCGCTTATCATCCGCGTCAAATTTATTTCGTAACCGTCGCGAGTTCCGTCCGCATCAATCGAATTCAGCACGATTTCGCCCGCGCCAAGCTGAACCGCTTTTTTTGCCCAGTCAAGCGCATCCAGTTCCGTGGCAACCCTTCCGCCGTTAATGAAAACCCTGTAGCCGCTTTTCATTTTTTCGTCACGGGCCGCATCCATTCCCAGCACGATGCACTGATTTCCGAAAACCCGCGCACCCTGCGAAATCAAATCGGGATTTTTTACCGCCTGGGAATTCAGCGAAATTTTTTCCGCGCCTGCAAGAATCGTTGAACGGATGTCGTCCAGCGTTCCGATTCCGCCGCCCACGCAGAACGGAATGAAAACCTGACTTGCCACGCGTGAAATCAAATCCAGAATGGGACCTCTTCCCCGCGCACTCGCCATGATGTCGTAAAAAACCAGTTCGTCCACGCCCTGTTCGTAATATTTTTTCGCCATTTCCACCGGGTCGCCGATGTCCACGTTGTTTTTGAATTTAATTCCTTTTGTGGTGCGTCCGTCCTTTACGTCCAGGCAGACTACGATTCTTTTTTTAAGCATGAATTTTCTCCAGATCGTCCCGAACAAAATTGCGCAGAATTTTCAGTCCCGCTTCTCCCGATTTCTCCGGATGAAACTGAAAAACCGAAATGTTGTCTTTTTCCACCGCCGCAGGAATTTTCGTTCCGTAAAAAGCCGTTGCCTTTACCACGGAAAAATCCGCCGGCTGAATGACAAACGAATGAACGAAATAAAAATCTTTTTTTTCAGCGCCTTCCAGAAGCGAACTTCCGCCGTTGCAAATTTCCAGGTCGTTCCAGCCCATGTGAGGAATTTTCAGTTTTTCCTGCCTGATTTTTTCTTCGCCCGCCACCGCCGAAAAATGCCGGATGGTTCCCTTTAAAAGTCCCAGGCATTCCACGTCGCCTTCTTCGCTGAAATCGAAAACAATCTGCGAGCCCAGACAAATTCCCATGAGTTTTTTTTGCGACGAAACGAATTCTTTTAAAAACGAATCGAATCCCGATGCACGCAAATTTTTCATTGCAAACGCCGCATCGCCCACGCCGGGAAAAATAATTCTGTCAACGTCCTGAAGTTCCCGCGGATTTTCGGAAAGAACATAGGGCGCACCCAGAAAATCCAGAGCACGCTCCACGCTTTTTATGTTTCCCGCCTTGTAGTCAACGATTCCAGTCATGGCGCAAATTTAGCGATAGAAAATCTGAATGTCAACCGAGTTTTTTTTTCTTCCTTTCGCGGAAGAGCGACGATTTTTTTCTTTCTGCGAAGTTTTCGCGCTTCTTTCTTTTTTGCAAAAATCTTTTGCATGGTTTTTTTTTTAAAACTTGCGTTTTTTGCTTTCAAAGCGGTGCTTTAGATTTTTTTAAAGGGTTTTAAGATTCTTTTTTTAAAACTTGCGTTTTTAGAATGCTTTGCGCCTGATGTCGCGGAACATAGGAGGAAG
>CAZACA010000136.1:0-5201 GCA_964483515.1 uncultured Treponema sp. | reverse complement strand
TTGTTTATCTGGTCGATGAACGAAAGCATGGGGTCGATGGCTGCACTTAAATCGTAATCGTCCAGGGCGGTCGTTACGTCGCGAACCATTTTCTGCGCCACGGAAAGAATCCAGCGGTCAAGGGGATTTTTGGGCAGTGACGAATCGAATTCGTGTCCGGTGCAGGTTACGCCGTCAATGTTTGCGTACTGAACGAAAAACGAATAGGAATTCCACAGCGGAAGAATTATGCTTTTTATTACGTCACGCACGCCTTCATCGGAATAGCGGATTTCGTCGGCCTTTACTACGGCTGAATGCATTAAAAACAGACGGATGGCATCCGCGCTGAATTTGTCGATGGCTTCGGCAGGGTCAGTGTAATTCCGCAGGCTTTTTGACATTTTCCGTCCGTCGCTTGCCAGAACGATTCCGTTTACGATGCAATTTTCAAACGCAGGCTTTCCGAACAGATGCGACGCCAGAACCGTAAGCGTGTAAAACCATCCGCGGGTCTGGTCGAGTCCTTCGCTTACAAAATCCGCGGGAAAATGATTTTCAAAATATTCCCTGTTTTCAAACGGATAGTGCTGCTGGGCGTACGGCATGGAACCTGATTCAAACCAGCAGTCGAAAACTTCAGGAATCCGCTTCATTTCGGCGGAACAGTCAGGGCACGGAATGGTGATTTTGTCCACGAACTGTTTGTGCAGGTCGTCAGGATAAATTCCGCTTAATTTTTTTAATTCGTCGCGGCTTCCTACGCAAATCGTTTTTCTGCATTTGTCGTTCGTGCATTTCCAGATGGGAATCGGATTTCCCCAGTAACGGTTCCGGCTGATTGCCCAGTCCCGCGCACCTGCAAGCCATTTTCCGAATCGTCCGTCCTTTATGTGGGCCGGCTGCCATTTGATTCTGCTGTTTGCAGAAAGAAGTTCTTCGTGATGATCGGCAACTTTTACAAACCACGAACCGATTCCGCGGTAAATTAACGGAGACCCGCATCGCCAGCAATGAGGATACTGATGCACCACGGTTTCGCGTTTTACGAGTTTGCCTTCTTTTTTCAGACGATCCATTATGTCCCTGTCGCAGTCCTTTACGAATCGTCCCTGATAATCGGAAACTTCCTGAGTAAATTTGCATTCCGCATCGATGGGCTCTATATTCGGAATTCCGGTTCCTTTAAAAACCTTGTTGTCTTCTTCGCCGAATGCAGGAGCAATGTGAACGATTCCGGTTCCGTCTTCCGTGGAAACATAATCCGCGTTGAACACTCTGAATGCGCCGTCGCTTCCGTCCTTATTCACGGAAAGATTTTCAAAATACGGAAAAAGCGGTTCGTACCGTGCACCAAGAAATTCCGCGCCTTTTTTTACGTAAAGAATTTCGTATTCGTCCTGATTCCTGTAGTACGCGGAAAGACGTTCCTTTGCCATAACGTAAAATTCGCCGCTCTGCTTATCTGAAATTTTTACGTAATCGATTGAAGGGCCCATGCAAAGTCCCAGATTCGACGGAAGAGTCCAGGGCGTCGTCGTCCATGCCAGAAAATAAACTTTTCCGCTTTCCATATCCGCGTCAAAAAAAGATTCAGGCGATTTTTTCGATTTAAATTTTATCGTAACTGCCGGATCCTGCTTTTCCTTATAGCCCTGCGCCAGTTCGTGGGTAGACAGAACCGTTGCACAGCGCGGACAGTAGGGCAAAATGTATTTTCCTTCGTAAATGAGATTTTTTTCCCACAAGGATTTCGCCACCCACCAGATGGATTCCATGAAATCAGGGCTCATGGTCTCGTAATCGTTGTCGAAATCTACCCACCGGCCCATCCGCGTAATCGTTTTCCGCCATTCAGCAGTATATTTTAAAACCGAATCGCGGCATTTTTCGTTGAACGCTGCCACTCCGTAGGATTCAATTTCGTGCTTGGAATTTATGTTCAGTTCCTTTTCGATTAAATTTTCTACGGGAAGTCCGTGGCAGTCCCATCCGAACCGGCGAACGACTTTTTTGCCTTTCATGGTCTGGTAGCGCGGAATTATGTCCTTTATGGTTGACGGAATGAAATGACCGAAATGGGGAAGTCCCGTTGCAAAAGGCGGCCCGTCGTAGAAAACGTATTCTTCAGCACCTTCCCGCTGAGAAACTGATTTTTTAAAAGTATCGTTCTGCTCCCAGAAACGCAGAATTTCTTCTTCCTGCCCGGGAAAATCGGCTTTAGAATCTACTGGCTTGTACATCTTATAAATCCTTTGGTTGGTCTAAAATTTTCGCCGATTATAGCAGATTGAATTGAAATAATCTATATTTTTCATTTTTTAAGTGGTATCATCGCGCCATGAAAATTATTGCAGAAATCGGAACTTCTCACGGCGGAAATTTGCAGAAAGCGTTTTCGCTGATTGATGCGGCATCGGATGCAGGAGCGGATGCAGTAAAATTTCAGTGGGTTTACGCTGACGAAATTTTGCATCCTGACACGGGATTCGTGGATTTGCCCGGCGGAAAAATCAGCCTTTACGAAAATTTTAAAAAACTCGAATGTTCCGCGGAATTTTTCAAAAAATGCATGGATTACGCGCGGAAAAAAAATCTGCTTTTCGTCTGCTCGCCCTTTGGTGAAAAATCTTTCGGTGAACTCGCTGAAATTTTACCCGACGCCATAAAAATCGCCAGTCCCGAAACGAATCATTTTCCGCTTTTAAAAAAATGCGCGGAAATTTACAAAAAAATTCCCGTCATCCTTTCCAGCGGCGTTTCAAAATTAGGCGACATCGAAAAAGCACTGGAAATTATTACGAAGGACGATTACGCAACCGTTTGCCCGCAAAAAAAATTTCCGCAAATTTCAGTCCTGCACTGCATTACGTCGTACCCTGCGCCGGAAGACGAATACAACGTAAAATGCGTGGAAACCCTTTCAGAAATTTTCGGCGTTCCCTGCGGAATCAGCGACCACAGTCTGGATGCGGTTCTTGTTCCCGTTCTGTGCTGTGCCATGGGCGGCGAAATTCTTGAAAAGCACATTACCCTCAGCAGAAAAACCGACGGACTGGACGACAAAGTTGCGCTGGAGCCCGAACAGTTTTCGCTGATGGTTCATTCGGTGCGTCAGGCGGAATCCATCCTGAAAAAATTTCAGAAGGAAGGCGGAATTCTCCACGAAAATCTGCAAAATTCAGCACGAAAGGAAATTTTCCGTCAGCTGCAGTACGAATTTTCCGCGGAAAAAATTCAGAAAATTCTCGGAAGCGGCATAAAAAAACTCGCGCCGTCAGAAAAACCGAATTATTTCCGCACGAACCGTTCCCTGCATTTTACCCGCGACATGAAAAAAGGCGAAATTCTGCAAAAAAACGATGTGGCAGTCCTCCGCACGGAAAAAATTTTGAGCGTGGGACTCGGCGCTGAATTTCTGGACGAAATTCTTGGTGCACGGCTGGTAAGGGACGCAGAAAACGGCAGCGGCGTTCAGTGGAGCGACTTCATCGAAAAAAATCCGGTGCGTTGAGCAAATTCCGCCAATGTTTTATAATCGCGCCACTATGGAAAACATCATTCAGCCAAAAATTTTAAAGGGATTCCGGGATTCCCTTCCCCAGGACGAAATTCTCCGCGCGGATTTAATCGAAAAGCTCACGAAAACTTTCCGCGGATACGGTTTCGTGCCGATTGATACGCCGGTTCTGGAATACACGGAAATTCTTCTGCGGAAAAGCGACGGCGAAACTGAAAAACAGATGTTCCGTTTTCAGGACAACGGCGGACGTGACGTGGCAATGCGGTTCGACCTGACGGTTCCTTTTGCACGGTTTACGGCGCAGCACAGGGACGAACTTTATTTTCCGTTCAAGCGCTACCACATTGCAAAAGTATGGCGCGGCGAAAAACCTCAGGCAGGACGATTCCGCGAATTCGTTCAGTGCGATTTTGACATTGTGGGAAGCGACAGTGCATCAGGCGATTTTGAAGTCCTTTCGCTGATGAAAAAATCCCTTGCAGAAATCGGCGTAAAAAAAGCAACGATTCACGTAAATCACCGCGGAATTTTCAACCGTTTCCTGAAAAAAATCGGTCTCATTGAAAAAAGCGAAGAAATTCTGCGCACCGTGGACAAACTTGCAAAAATCGGCGAAGAAAAAACGCTGAATGAACTTTCGGAAACCGGCGGAAACGATGCGGCAAAAAAAATCCTTGACTACATAAAGCCGCTGGAAAATTTTGAAGCAACCCTGGCGCACATGGAAGAACTTGCAGGCGGAGAAGACAGGGATTCCCTGCGGATGAAAGAAATTTTTGCCATGATAAAATCCTGCGGCGAAGAAAATTCGTTTGTGCTCGACCCGTCAATTACCCGCGGACTCGATTACTATACAGGCGTTGTGTATGAAACGTTTCTGGACGATCTGCCGTCAATCGGTTCAGTGTGCTCCGGCGGACGCTACGACAATCTGGCGGGACTTTACATGAAGGAAAAACTTCCGGGCGTGGGAGCGAGCATCGGACTTGACAGGCTGATTGCCGCGCTGACGGAACTGGGGCTTTCTGAAGAAAAAATCGGTTATCTGGACGCGGAAATTTTTAACGAAAACGAAAAATTTTCAGTTCTGTACCAGAAAATCGCCGCGGAACTCCGCAAAAACGGAATTTGCACTGAAGTTTTCCCCGAATGCGCAAAAATCAGCAGGCAATACGCCGTGGCAGAGAAAAAAAATATTCCCTGGGGAATTTTTGCAAAAGACGGTTCAGGAAAAATTTCGCTGAAAAATTTAAAGACGCGTGAAATTTTCGCAGATTTTTCCGTGGAAGACGCTGCAAAAAAAATAAAGGGCACGGAATAAAAAAAATCTCCCCGAAAAGAAATCGTTTTCAAATCTCAAGATTTACCGCGATTTTTTCCGGGGAATTTTTCACGAAGCAGGATTTTCTTCCATTTCCGCCACGATTTTTCCGTCCTTTTCCTGAACGCAGTTAATTAAAAAATGGTCGTAATTTGCAAAAACTTTTGGTTTTCCGCCCGTTTCCTTCGTTTCGTAATCGGCAATAAGCCACTGGTCGTAAGCAGTCCAGTCCGAAAATTCCTTTGTCATTTTTCCTCCCGGCAAACTCTACAGAATGCACGATTTTTTTTCAAGGCTGAAAGGAATTGCAGAATGCGCGGGAATTTTCATAATCCAGCACGACAAAATTTTCGTCGCGATAGACAATCCTGCCTTTCC
>CAZACA010000135.1:0-5383 GCA_964483515.1 uncultured Treponema sp. | reverse complement strand
GCAAAAAAAATCCGTCATGCAAAACAAAACGCACGGCGGATTTTTAAATTCGTTCGATGAAAACTGTCGCGGAATTTCAGCGGAAAGAATTTCAGTTCGGCAAAAAAAATGTGCGCGAAAAAAAATCGTTTCGATGAAAACTGTCGCGGAAATTTCAGCGGAAAGAATTTTTGTTCGGCAAAGAAAAATTGTAGCGCGAAAAAAAAATCCGTCATGCAGACAAAAGGCACGGCGGATTTTTTAAATTCGTTCGATGAAAACTGTCGCGGAAAATTCAGCGGAAAGAATTTCAGTTTAGCAAGAAAAATTGTAGTGCGAAAAAAAATCGTTTCGATGCAAACTGTCGCGGAAATTCTGCGGAAAGAATTTTTGTTCGGCAAGAAAAATTGAGCACGAAAAAAAATCGTTTCGATGAAAACTGTCGCGGAATTTCAGCGGAAAGAATTTCAGTTCAGCAAAAAAAATTGTAGCGCGAAAAAAAAATCCGTCATGCAGACAAAACGCACGGCGGATTTTTAAATTCGTTCGATGAAAAAAAAACTAAATCCGCTTTTTGCTTTTGCGGCAGAAGGCGTTTAAATTTTTTATCTGTTCGGAAACTGAAACTGATGACGGTGCACCGGCTGTCGTCCGGTTTTCTACGCAGGAAACGGGCGAAAGAATCTGGTAAACGTCTTCGGAAATCAGGTCGCTGCATTTTTTTAATTCGTCCGGCGAAAGGTCTTCGATTTTTGTCAGTCCTGAATCAATGGCGGCGCGTACTGCTTTTGCGGAAATTCCGTGGGCAGTTCTGAACGGCACTCCTTTTCGCACCAGATATTCCGCCAGATCCGTAGCGTTTGCAAATCCGCCTTCGCAACTTTCAGCCATTTTTTTTGTGTTCCATTTTGCGCTGGAAATCATGGCGGTAAAAACTTTTACGTTTGCTTCCACCGTGTCGAGCGCGTCAAAAAGCGGTTCCTTGTCTTCCTGCAAATCCCGGTCGTAGGCAAGCGGCAGTCCTTTCACCATGGTCAGCAGATTGATTAAGTCGCCGTAAACTTTTCCCGTTCTTCCGCGGATAAGTTCAGCGAAATCAGGATTTTTTTTCTGCGGCATGATGGACGAACCGGTTGACCATTTTTCGCTGAGTTCCACAAAAGAAAATTCGGTAGTCGACCACAGGACGATTTCTTCGCACATACGGCTCAGGTGACTTTGAAGAAGCGCAAAATCCGAAGTGAATTCGATGCAGTAATCCCTGTCCGAAACCGAATCGACGGAATTTTCCGTTACGCCGCTGAACTTTAATTTTTTTGCCACGGATTCACGATTCAGCGGAAGGGTGCTGCCCTGAAGTGCTCCTGAACCCAACGGCGATTTTGAAATTCTGCCCAGGGAATCTTCCAGACGCTCCCAGTCGCGAACCAGCATGAACGCCCAGGCAAGCAGATGCTGTGCAAGAGTTCCGGGCTGCGCGTGCTGCATATGAGTGTAGCCGGTCAAAAGCGAATATTTGTGCTTTGCCGCAATGTCCGAAAGCGTTTTTATGAGCGTTAAAATTTCGTTCTGTACGCACGGAATAATCCGCTGCAAATAAAGCCGTTCGTCCAGCGCAATCTGGTCGTTACGGCTTCTGCCCGTGTGAAGTTTTTTTCCGCATTCACCGATTCTGTCCGTGAGCGTCGCTTCGATAAACGAATGAATGTCTTCCGCGCTGTAGTCGATTTTTAAAATTCCCGCCGTCAGGTCTTTTTCGATGCCTTTCAGCCCCTGCACGATTTTAAAGCTTTCGGTTTTGGGAATGATTTTTTCTTCGCCCAGCATGGAAGCGTGCGCAATGGAACCGTGAATGTCGTCCAGAGCCATGCGTTCGTCCACCCGGATGGAAGTTTCAAATTCTATTGCCGCCGCATCCGGTCCTTCCGAAAATCTTCCGCTCCACAATGCCGCGTGATTGTCGCCCGTAAGCGCTCCGTGATTTTCGCCCTGCTGATTTTTTTCGTTTTCCGTCATGAATTCTGCTCCATCCATTTTTGGATTCCGGTTTTTATGTCGTCATCGATGTCGTGTTCGATCCGGCACGCATTTTCTTCCGCCTGTTTGTCGCTGACGCCCGTGATTTTTACAAGAAATTTCGTAAGCAAAACGTGACGCGCATAAATTGCTTCCGCACGCTCCGAACCTTTTTCAGTCAATTCCAGCGAACCGATTTTTCCCGTGGTGATGTAGCCGTTTTCGCTCAAAATGCTCATGGCACGACTGACGCTCGGTTTGGAAACGCCCAGACTTTTCGCCACATCCACGGAACGCGCAATTCCGTTTTCTTTTTTTAGCCGAAGGATTGCCTCAAGATAATCTTCGCCGGACTGATGCAATTCAGACATTTTATTTTCCTTAACAAAAATTGATTCGATTTTTCCGAAGAATTAGATGAAAAAAAATCCAAAGCCGCCGGAACGCCCCTGAATTTTCGGGAAGTATACTGTAGAAAAAAAAAATTTTCCAGAAGTTTTTTTTTCAGTTTTCAGTTTTTCAGTCCAGTGCCTGAAGTTCCACTGCGATTTCTTCCATTTCGCGGTCGGTCATGGCGATGGTTTCGGCACAGCGGAAAAGTTCGCGCCGGATGCTTTCGGGAATGTGCGCTTCGGTTTTGTAACGCAGTTCGTGTTCCAGGCTCGCCCAGAAATCCATGGCGATTGTACGCAGCTGAATTTCCACGGGAACATTGTGCTCGGTGTTCGACAGATAAATTTTCGTCTGTACCACCAGATGCAGGCTTCTGTAGCCAGACGGTTTTGGACTGCTGATGTAATCTTTTTCTTCCGCGAGTTTTACATCGGGCTGCTTCAGGAGAATTTCCCTGATCCGGTAAATATCCGAAACGTACGGACAGATTACGCGGACGCCTGCAATGTCGCTTAAATTTTCCGTCATGGTTTTGAACGTGAACGGAAGATTTTTTTTCTGCAATTTTCCTGCAATGCTTTCCGGCGATTTTATGCGCGACTTTATGGTTTCAATCGGATTTCGTCTGCCCGTGACTTTGTATTCCTTGTTTAAAATTTCCAGTTTGGTAACGATTTGCTTGATGGCGCTTTCGTAAATCATCATGAGTTTCTGAAATTCCAGCGCGACTTCGTAAAATCGGCTTGAACCGACTTCTTCGTCTTTTGCCAGAATCGGAAGCGTTGATTCAGTCAGACCGTTTCCGCGGAGATGATCGTTTTCTTTGTCCACCAGATATTCGTCGGATTTGTTTATTTTTTTCATATTTCGATTTTATGCCCGAAAAGCATTCCGCACAAAGCAGAATCCGTTCCGGGCATTTTTGATTTTTACCTGGACAAAAGGCTGTTTACGGATTTTACGAATTCCGCCGGATCCTTTAATTCCGCGCCGCTTACGAGCAGGGCCTGATCAAGCAGAACTTCGCTTACGTTTTTTACGAATTCGTCGTCAGCATTTCCTTCCAGTTTTTTTACGATTGCATGGTCTGCGTTAATTTCAAGAATCGGTTTTACAAAATCGCCGCTTCCCTGTCCCATGGCTTTCATCATCCGTTCCATTTGCAGGCTCGGATCGTTTTCGTCCACCACAATGCAACTCGGACTGTCAGAAAGTCGTTTGGAAAGAACCACATCCTTTACGCGGCCTTCAAGCGCTTTTTTGATTTTTTCCTGAACCGGTTTGAACGCTTCTTCCTTTTTTTTGGCTTCTTCCTTGTCCACGCCCAGTTCGTCGTCGCTTCCTGCACGATTTACCGCCTTGATTTCGTAGTCCTTATATTTTCCGTAGGCTGAAATTACGATGTCGTCGATTTCATCCGCCATAATCAGAACTTCAAAACCTTTCTTTTTGTACGCTTCGAGCAGGGGAGACGCGCGCAGATTTTTTTCGTCACTTCCGCTGATGAAATAAATTGCTTTCTGGTCGCTTTTCATGCGCTGAACGTATTCTGCAAAACTCGTCCATTTTCCGTCGCCGGTTCCGTCCTCTGCGGTGGATTTAAAGCGGACGATTTCTGCAATTTCGTCGCGATTGGCAAAGTCGGAATACAGGCCTTCCTTCAGCGGGCGGTTGTAGGATTTTACGAAGTCGCGGTATTTCTGAACTTTTTCTTTTTCTTCGTCGGACGGATTTTCCTTTGATTCGAGTTTTTTTCCGTCGTCCACAAGTTTGCGGAATTCGCCCAGAAGTTTTTTTACGGACTGCGTCTTTATGTTTTCAAGAATTCTGTTCTGCTGCAAAATTTCGCGGCTTACGTTTAACGGCAAATCTTCAGAATCGATTACTCCGCGCACAAACCGAAGATACGCCGGCAGAAGTTCACGGTCGTCGTCGGTGATGAAAACGCGCTTAACGTAAAGTTTTACGCCGCTTTTGTAATCCGCCTGATACATATCGAACGGTGCAGTCTGCGGAACATAAAAAAGCGTGGTGTATTCCTGCGTTCCTTCCGCGTGAGTGTGCACGTACATGAGCGGATCGGTTCCGTCGTGGCTGAAAGTTTTGTAAAAGTCGTTGTAGTCTTCTTTTTTTAATTCCGATTTGCTTCGTTTCCAGATGGCGCTGGCGGAATTTACCTGATCGACTTTGCTTTCCGTGCCTTCCGATTTTCCGTCCTTGTCGTATTTCGTCTGAACGTAATGCAGATAAATGGGGAACGCAATGTGATTTGAATATTTTTTAATCAGTTCGTCGATTTTCCATCGTGACGCGTAATCTTTTGAATCATCGTTCAGATGCATTTCCACAACCGAACCGACGGTTTCTTTTTTGTCGAATCCGTATTTTGAAAATTCTTCCGCCGATTCGCCCAGTTCCGTGATTTCGTAGGAATTCGTTCCGTCCGATGACCACCGCAGAACTTTTCCGTCGCCGCCTGCTTTCCGCGTGTAAACGTCGATTCGTGATGAAGCCATGAATGCGCTGTAAAATCCCACGCCGAACTGTCCGATTAAATCCGAATTGCTGCTGCCGTTCTGTGAAAGCATTTCGATGAACGCTTTTGTTCCTGAACGCGCGATTGTTCCCAGATTGTTTGTCAAATCCGATTCGTCCATGCCGATTCCAGAATCCTGCACCGAAAGAATTTTCTTTTCTTCGTCGAATGAAATGTCAATCCGCGGATTAAAAACCAGATCTTTAAATTTGTCGTCGGAAACCGTCAGATATTTTAATTTGTCCAGAGCGTCGGATGCGTTTGAAACGATTTCGCGCAAAAAAATGTCTTTGTTGGAATACATGGAATGAATGATGAGCTTCAAAAGCTGATTCACTTCCGTCTGAAACTGATATTGTGCCATGAAAAAAACCTCGATAAAAAAATTAACGTCGATTTTACGTTGCAAGACAATATAATCAAAAAAAAAGTAAAAGACAAATTTTTCTTTTTCGCTGC
>CAZACA010000134.1:0-5412 GCA_964483515.1 uncultured Treponema sp. | reverse complement strand
TGAAGATTTGCACAAAAACGATGCGGTGGCGGATTCTTTTTTGACGCGAAAATTTATCACGGGAAATTTCGGCGACTGCACCCGCGAAGAATTTTCAGTTTTATTTTCGGTGGCACAAAACACAAAATTGCCCTGCGGATTTTTTTTCTACGGAACGACGCCCTTTGAAATTTCCGGCGCGGAACTTTCGGAAGCAAAAATCGGCTGGGAAAACGAAGACGAAAAAATTCCGCTTTTTGCATTTGGTCCGTCGGGCGGAAGCGTCAGGTGGAATTTTTCTTCGGCGAATTTTTCGGACGCAAAAAATATTTTTCCTGACATAAATCTTCCTGGGCGAATCATGCCGAAAGTCGAAGTGAAAATTTTTTCCGCGGAAAAAGCGGAATCGCAAAAAACACAGACGCGGATAAATTTTAAAATCGGCAAAGAAAAAATTTCCGTGCGGCTGGTGCAGGGCGACAACGAAAAAATTTTTCAGTCATCGGCGTTTGACGACGGAATCGAAAAAATCGAAATTCTTGATCACGCGGAAAACGTAAAAAAAATCATCATGAAGCCGAACGAATTTTTTTTAAGCCGCGACAAAAATCAGGGCAAAGTTTTGTTTCCGCTGAAAACCGATTTGGGTCTGGTGATGAACTGGCCGAAAAAAAACTGGCGGCGAAGCGACTACGAAATTTTTGAATGGGAACTTTTTAAAGGCGTAATTTTTTTCGACTTTGAAAATTACAAAATTCAAAATTCTTTTTTTACGCGACTTGCATTTTTTGCGGAAAAAGCCGGCTACAAGGGCACGCTGGTTTCGGACGACTTTGTGGAAAATCAGCACGGCTACAACGCCCACGATTACAAGGCGCAGGATCTGGCGGATTTTTTTTCTCTCGCGGACGCTGAAAATTTTCCGCTGAACGATTACGAAAATTTGCTGAAGGAAATTCTTCTGGCGAACAAAATAATTTTAAAGGAAAAAAATTCAAACCGTTACAAGGCAGGAAACGGCGCGGTGATTTCGTTTTCGCGCGAATCGCCTGAATATTTACGCTACACTTTTCTGGCGCACGAAAGCTGGCACGGAATTTTTTTCACCGACGAAAATTTCCGCAATCTGACTGCAACCTGTTTTTCTCTGTTCGATGAAGAGTCCATGGAATTTCTGCAAAAATTCTGGGAGACGCAACCGGGACTGGGCTACGACCGGAACGACGAATATTTGATGCACAACGAATTCATGGCGTACCTGATGCAGCAGCCTTTTTCAAACGTGCGGCAATATTTTTTGCAGGTGGCGAATCGCGGTTCGGTGAACAGAATTCAGCCGTCGGGAGCAAAATACATCCGCGAAATTCAGGCACAGCCTTTTGTGGAAGCGGCGAAAATTTTTGACGATTACGCTTTTGAAAAATGGGGACTTGGCTGCGGACGCGTTTCCACAGTTTTCAGGAATTAGTTGAAATCCATGTTGTATTGTTTTTCGCTTTCGATGGTGCTGGGCGAACCGTGCCCCGGAAAAATTATCGTCCGGTCTGGAAGTGAAAAAAGTTTGTCGCGAATTTTATTGCACAAAAGTTCGTGGGAATACCGGCTGAACGTACTTCCGATGTGGCCGGGAATCAGCGTGTCGCCGGTGAAAAGCGTGTCTTCAATTTTGTAAACCATGCTGTCAGGCGAATGGCCCGGAATGGAAAAAAATTCCACGTTGAAATTTGCAATGCGGATCATTCCGTCGCCGTTTAAAATCGAATAATTCATTCCGAACGATTCAGAATCCGCGGCGTAAACTGTGGGCGTGTAAATTTTTTTCAGCGTGTGAAGTCCCTGCACGTGGCTCGAATGGTTATGCGTAATCAGCACGGAAGTCAGTTTGTATCCGCCGTTTTCAATGAGATTTATTGTAGCGATGTCCACTTTGCCCGGATCAACGATGATGGCTTCCATTACGTTTGGGTCGTCGTTCAAAATCGTGTAACTGTTCGTAAATCCTTCAAGGCACAGATTGAAATAAACTTTCATAAATTTCCTTTCGATTATTCGTCGCGTTCCGTCGTCAAGGCGTCTTCATCTTTTTGCAGCAGCGCTTCCCTTGTGTTTGAAAGCCTGAAGGAAACCCGCTCGCGCACGGAACTGTAAAAAACGGTTTTTTTTAAATTGCAATTTTTCATGGAAGTGTTCATCAAAATCGCCTTAATGAAACGGCTGCTGTACAAATCCGAATCGTCGAAACTGCTCTGATACGCCATGATTCCGTTGTAATTGTTGTTGATCAAATCGCTTCCGGTAAAAAGCGCGTGAACAAATTTTGAGCCGGAAAACGACGAAAACTGAATGTTGCTGTTGGTCATGTCGCAGTCGGTGAAAGTTGAAAAATCGAAAAGGCAGACACGAAGCCGAAGATTATTTGCATGGATGCCCGAAAGTTTTGCGTGCTGAAAATTGCATCCGTAAAATTTTTTGTTTGAAAGGTCAATTCCGCTGGCAGAAATTCCGTATGCCGTCAGCCCGACGATTTTTTCATGTCTGTCTATGTAAGCCAAAAGCGTTTCTCTATAAGATTTTTTGTCTTGAATATGTTCGAAACAAAAACCGGGTGCATCCGAAACAATTTCATCGCCGATGATTGCCGATGCTGCCGGATTTTCGCATCCAGGACACTGACACTTATTGGAAATAAACATGGTGTTACTTTACGCTATTGAAAACATTTAGTCAAATAGATAAGATTCTCGGCATGTGTTGGAAATGCGGCGAAGAAATAAAAAACGAAAAAATTTTGCGTACAGACGAGTGTCCGGTTTGCAAGGCGGATTTGCATTCGTGCAGGAACTGCATTTTTTTTGAAGAAGGCGCTCACTACGATTGCCGCGAAACTGTGGAAGAAAATGTCGTACAGAAAGAAAAAGCGAATTTTTGCGATTACTTTAAGCCGCAGCGAATTTTTTCAAAATCATCTTCAGCAAAAGCCGAACAAGCAAAAAAAGCATTCGACGCACTTTTTTCAAAATGACCGGCCGAATCGATTTTGCATTTCTTGACAGCGGAACGGGCGGAATTCCCTACATGCTCGAACTCAAAAAAAAATCTCCTGATTCAGCGTGCGTTTATCTGGGCGACACGTTGAATTTTCCCTACGGACAAAAATCGCCGGAATGCGTTACCATGTGCGCGTCGTCTTCCATAAAAAAAATCATGGCAAAATTTTCTCCGCGGATAATCGTCATCGCGTGCAACACAATCAGCGTTACGTCCCTGAATGATTTGCGCCGGATGTTTCCGCAGACTCCAATCGTGGGAACGGTGCCTGCCATAAAACTTGGTGCGAAAGTTACGCGGAACAAAAAAATCGGACTTCTGGCAACGAACGCCACGGTGAACAACGACTACAGCAAAAATCTCGCAAAAGAATTCGCTTCGGAATGCGAAATTTTTTCACGGGGCGACCCTGAACTCATTTCGTTCATCGAACACGATTTGTTCACCGCCACAAAATCGGAACGCGAAAAAGCCGTGAAACCTGCCTGCGATTTTTTTTGCGCGAAAGGATGCGACACAATCGTTTTGGGCTGCACGCATTTTACTCACGTTGCCGATGACGTAAAAAAAGTTTTTGCCGCAGAAAATAAAAACGAAATTTTTGTGGTGGACAGCCGCGACGGAGTTTCAAATCACGCGCTGGAAATTTTAAAAAAAACTGAAAAAGAAAATCCGCAGAAAAAAAATTTAAGGGAAAATTCTGAATGCGAAAATTTCCGCGACATGAGTTTTTTTGTCACGAAACTTTCAGGCGAAAAAGACCGGAAGGAATACGAAACGCTTTGTGCAAATTTTCAAATTCCTTTCGGCGGTCTGCTTGAATAAATTATTTTTTTAATTCGTCGGCGATTGCATCGATGAATTCCCAGCTGTCTACAATTTTTTTTGCAGCAGGATTTGCAAGTCTCGCCAGGTCGCCGGTCATCACGCCCGATTCAATTATCGAAAGCGTTGACTCTTCAAGTTTTTTTGCAAACGAAACCAGCTCGGAATTTCCGTCGAGTTCACCGCGTTTTTTCAGTGCGCCGCTCCAGGCAAAAATCAGCGCAACAGGATTCGTGGAAGTTTTTTCGCCTTTCAAAAATTTGTAGTAGTGACGCTGAACCGTTCCGTGACTTGCTTCGTACTCGAATTTTCCGTCGGGCGAAACAAGCACCGATGTCATCATGGCAAGACTTCCGCACGCCGATGCAATCATGTCGCTCATAACGTCGCCGTCGTAATTTTTGCACGCCCAGAGCATTCCGCCCTCGCACTTCATGATTCGCGCAACAGCGTCGTCAATCAGCGTGTAAAAATATTCGATGCCTGCGTTCTGAAATTTTTCGCGGAATTCGGTTTCGTAAACTTCGGCAAAAATCGACTTGAAATTTCCGTCGTAAGTTTTGCTGATTGTATCTTTTGCGCCGAACCACACATCGATTTTTTTGTCAAGGGCGTAGGTAAAGCAACAGCGCGCGAAACTTTTTATGGATTCGTCCAGATTGTGAATTCCCTGAATGATTCCGGCACCTTTCATAATCTGAATTGTTCTGCGGATTTCTTTTCCGTCGTCACCGGTGAAAACGAGTTCCGCTTTTCCTGCGCATGGAGTTTTGATTTCGCAATTTTTGTAAACGTCGCCGTACGCGTGTCGTCCCAGAACAATCGGCTTTTTCCATGACGAAACGTTGCACTGAATATTTTTTACCAGAATCGGTTCGCGGAAAACCGTGCCGTCCAGTTCGCCGCGGAGAATTCCGTTTGGTGAAGGCGTAAGTTTTTTCAAGTGGTACTCTTCCATTCGTGCCGCATTGGAAGTGATGGTCGCGCATTTTACGCCCACGCCCAGCCGTTTGATTGCAGCCGCCGCTTCGTAAGTGATTTTGTCGTCAGTGTCGTCGCGATTTTTCAAACCCAAATCGAAGTACTCCACGTTCAGTTCCACAAACGGTTCCAAAAGTTTTTCCTTGATGACTTTCCAAAGCACGCGCGTCATTTCGTCGCCGTCGAGTTCAGCGATTGCGTTTTGCATTTTTATTTTTGCCATTTCAAAACTCCTTTCGTTGAAATTTTTTTTGCATTTTTTTCGATAATTTTTTTCCGCCGAATTCATTCCGCGATTTTTTTCAGCAGAATTCGTTCAGCGATTTTTTCAGCAGAATTTCTTTCGCTGAATCTTCTTCCGCAATTTTTTTTCCGCCGAATTTCGTTCCGCGATTTTCTTTCAGCAGAATTTTTCCGCCGATTTTTTTTCGCAAAATCTATTCCGCAATTTTTTTTCAGCAGAATTTCGTTCGCCGAATTCGTTCCGCGATTTTTTTCAGCAGAATTTTTTTTTCGTCGAATTCATTCCGCGAATTTTTTCAGCAGAATCTTCTTCCGAAAAATTTCTTCCGTCAAATT
>CAZACA010000133.1:0-5445 GCA_964483515.1 uncultured Treponema sp. | reverse complement strand
CTACAAAAAATCTCCGCGGAAACCTGCACGCCAAATTCCATGCGCAACGGGTTGCACGCACAAAAAACCTAAAAGCCGTTCACGTCCAGTTTTTCAAATCCGGTCAAAAGTTCCCTCGCGATTTTTACGATTTCGTCGCGGTCTTTTTGAGTTCTGCCTTCGACGTTCAGCGGCATGACGGGGTCGTGAAGCGAAAGACGCAGCAAAAGCCAGCCCGAAATTTCGCCATGGAATGAAATCCGCACGCCCTCGAAATTTTCAGGCAGATCGAGTCCTTTTTTTTCAGCGCGCAGTTTGAATTCGTCCAGAACTTTTTTTCCGTAGTCGCGGAAATTTTCGTCGCAAATCCTGAAGCGGAATTCGTCTTCCACGCCGGCACAGGGAAGTCCGTCGATAAAGCTTTCGAGTTTTTTTCCCCGCGCAAAATTTTTCGCCAGAGCCGCCACAAGTTTCACCGCTAAAAACGCACCGTCGTCCAGATAAAAATTATCTTTCAGCGCACCGTGGCCCGAAGTTTCCATGGCAAGGGGAGAAACGATTCCGTTTTCGTTGAGTTCGCGGCATTTGTCGATGACGTTTTTGTATCCGCGCATAAACCGAAAATGATGCATTCCGAGTTTTTGCTCCAGGAAAAAAGTCAGCCGGTCACTTGTAACCGAATCAGTTACAACGGTTCCGCCCGGATATTCTTCCGCCAGAATCGCAGCCACCAGCGCAATGATTGCATCCCGATTCGCTTCCACGCCCGAAGAAAAAACTGCACTCATTCTGTCCACGTCCGTATCGAAAATCAGTCCTAAATCCGCGCCGTTTTTTACAGTCGCTTCCCGCACGCTTTCCATGGCTTTTTTATTTTCAGGATTGGGAATGTGATTCGGAAAATTTCCGTCAGGCTCCAGAAATTGACTTCCCGAAGTGTCCGCGCCCAGAGGAACCAGAACTTTTTCTACAAAAAATCCGGCGTCTCCGTTTCCTGCATCCACCACGATTTTCAGCCCGGAAAGAGGCTTTTTTTCTTCCGTCGAATTCAGTTCGCGGCAAATCGAAGAACGCAAATGCGCTGAATAAATCGAAATTAAATCCACGGAATCTGCAAACGGATTTTCAGAAATTTCCGCGGAAAGATTTTTTGCACCCAGAAGAATTTCCGCAATGTCATCGTGTTCGAGTCCGCCGTCCGCGCAAAAAAATTTCATTCCGTTACGGTTGAACGGCAGATGGCTCGCAGTAATCATCACCGCTCCGTCGAATTTCGTCCGGTCAAAAATAATTGACATGAACATGGCAGGAGTCGTGGCAAGTCCGCAGTCAACGGTTTTTGCACCCGCCGAAATTATTCCGCAGGCAGATGCCGCCGCAAGTTTTTTTCCGGTGATTCGTGCGTCGCGACCGATTCCGATTTTTAATTCCGATGCAGGTTTCGCGCATTTTTTTGAAAGCCACCGCGCATAAGATTTTGCAATCGCAGCCGCCGCTTCTTCAGTCAAATTTACGTTTTCGCCCGCCACGCCTTCCGACGCAATTCCGCGAACGTCACTTCCATTCTGCAATTTCATCAGATCGATTTTCATAATTTCCTTCCGATTTTTTTTCGTTGAATTTTCGATTCAGAATAAACCGAAAATAAGTTTGTGCGCTACTGAACCCGGACGCGGCAGTTCGCTTTGTTCAGGCAGAGAATTTTTTTTGAACCATCGGGCTTCGCAAATTTCCGACTCCTGAATTTTTAAATCGCCGCTTTCAAATTCCGCGGAAAATGCAGCCATGAGCTGATCAGGATACGGCCAGCTTTGACTTCCCAGATATTTTACGTTTTTTATTTTTAAATTCGTTTCTTCCAGAACTTCCCGATGAACGCATTCTTCCAGAGTTTCGCCCGATTCCACAAATCCGGAAACGCACGCGAAATTTCTGTACGTGGAATTTCTGTTTTTTACCAGAAGAATTTCGTCGCCGCGGGAAACAAGCGTGATGGTGCATGGCTCGATGCGCGGAAAAAATTTTTTGCTGCACGGGATGCATTTTTTTGCGGATTCAGTTTCGTCGTCCTCCAGAATTTTTCCGCAGACGGGACAGAATTTAAAAACTTTCCGCTGACATAAAAGGCTTTTTGCGCGGCTTGCCAGAAACGATTTTTCCGGCTGAACGAAAAAAAATTCCCGCAAAGGAATCAATCTGCATCCCCGCGGAATTTTCTGTGCGTCACGAATTTCCATGGCGCAGTAAGAAAGATTCGTTTCGCAAAAATAATCTGAAAAATTTCCTTCGCTTAAAAAAAATTCTGCATCGTCGCCTGAAAGCAAATTTGAATTTTTCAGCAGAATGTCGTTTCCCAAAAAAGCAAAAAGTTCAGTGCAGGAAAATTTTTTCGGAAAAGAAATCACGCTCATTTTTCCCTCCAAAAAAAAACACCATCGCAAAAAGCAATGATGTTTTTATAAAAATTATTTCGTCGCGTCGATTGGTTTCATGGCAGTCATGTAAGCGCGGAGTTTTCGGCCCACGACTTCAATCGGGTGATTCCGGATTTCTTCGTTTACCAGAACGAGCTGACCGTTGGAAACTGAAAGCGTCTGCAAATCAAGTCCCTTGCCGATGTCTGCGGTCGTTACGGATTTCATGAAATCTTTTAAAAGCGGAACAGCAGCGTTTGCAAAAAGGTAGCAGCCGTATTCAGCGGTGTCGGAAATTACCTTGTTCATTTCGTAAAGCCGTCGGCGGTCAATGAGATTTGCAATCAGCGGAACTTCGTGCAGCGATTCGTAGTAAGCGGATTCTTCCTTGATTCCGGCGTCAACCATCGTTTCAAAAGCAAGTTCGCATCCTGCCTTTACCATGGCAACCAGCAGAATTCCTTTGTCGAAATATTCCTGTTCCGAAATTTCTTCCGCGGATTCCTTTGTGGTCTCGAACGCAAGTTTTCCGGTTTCTTCGCGCCAGGTCAAAAGGTCGTGGTCTTTGTTCGCCCAGTCCTTCATCATGGTGGAAGAAAATTCGCCTGAAATTATGTTGTCCATGTGTTTCTGATAAAGCGGCGCACAGATTTTTTTGATCTGCTTTGAAAGTTCGTTTGCGCGGATTTTTGCAGGATTTGACAATCTGTCCATCATGTTTGTGATTCCGCCCCACTTCAGCGCTTCGGAAACGACGTTCCATCCGTGCATTAAAAATTTCGTCGCGTATTCAGGAGCGATTCCGTTTTCAACCATTTTGTCGAAGCAGAGAATCGTGCCGGTCTGAAGCATTCCGCAGAGAATCGTCTGTTCGCCCATCAAATCGGATTTTACTTCCGCCACGAAACTTGATTCCAGAACGCCTGCCTTGCTTCCGCCCATTCCCACAGCCAGCGCCTTTGCATATGCCCAGCCTTTTTTTTCCGGGTCGTTATTCGGATGAACTGCAATTAAATCGGGAACGCCGAATCCGCGCTGAAATTCGTGCCAGACTTCCGTGCCCGGTCCTTTTGGTGCGCACATTACAACGGTGATGTCGGGACGAATCTGCATTCCTTCTTCAATCATGTTGAATCCGTGGCTGTACCAGAGTGCCGAACCTTTTTTCATGCGCTTCATTACTTCCGTGATTACCGGAGTGTGCTGCTTGTCCGGCGTAAGGTTTCCCACCAGATCCGCGGACGGAATGAGTTCGTCGTAAGTGCCCACCTTGAATCCGTTTTCAGTTGCATTTTTCCACGACTGACGTTTTTCAGAAATCGCTTCCGCCCTGAGCGCATAGCTTACGTCCAGCCCGGAATCGCGCAGACAGAGTCCCTGATTCAAACCCTGCGCACCGCAACCGACGATGACGATTTTTTTTCCTTTGAGCGCATTCACGCCGTCAGAAAATTCTTCCTTCGCCATTGAACGGCAATGACCCAACTGCATTCTGGCTTCGCGCCACGGAATGGAATTAAAATAATTTTGTCCCATAATTTTCCTCGTAAAATTTTTTTGAGTTTCGCAAATTATATCCGCGCGAAATTCGATGGTAAAGTGAAATCTTGTAATTTTCGCGTTGCAACTTTCACAACGATTTTTTTCCGCGGAATTTTTGCAGAATTTTTTCCGTCAGAATCGATGCAAAAAAAACTATCGCCGCCACCGCCACGGAATTCCCCAGCGGAAAATTCCACGAAAGGGAAATTCTGTACAGCGCAAATCCGAAAATCCACAGCACGAAATTTGCCGCGTAAAATTTTTCTTCCGAATGATTTTTTTTCAGCACGAAAAAATCCGCCGCCATAATCGAAATCATGGGCAGAAAAACGCCGCCGATCAAATACAAAAAATCCGTGATGTTATCCAGATTAAAAATCAGCGCAAAAAAAGTTCCCGCCGCAGCAGCCGCCACCGAAACGAATTTTCCTTTAGCCCGCGGAACAATCGTCTCAAAAGAAACGCCCGCCGAATACGCATCCAGAAAAGCCGTTGTAACTGTTGACAATACAACCACAATCAGCGATGCCGCACCCAGCGAATTCGCCATGATTTTCGGAACATCGGTTTCGCGTGTAAAAATCGCCGCGCCCATTCCAATGGTGTACATCCAGCAGCTCGTAAAAAAATACGACAGCGTTGAAACCAGACTTCCGCGCAATTTTTTTCCGGAATTTTTCGTGTAATCCGCAGCCAGGGGAATCCACGAAAGGGGCATGGCAACGGCAAGTTCCACCGCAGCACCGAACGAAATTTTTTCCGCAGAAAAATCCGCTTCATTCTGCGCCACGGAACAGAAAATTTTTTTCGACAAAATCAGCGTCAGGACAAAAAGCAGCGAAAGGGAAAATGCATTCAGCCGGCTCACGTTTGCCACGCCCAGAAAAATCCACGCCGCAATCAGCACGCCGATTACCGTCATCCAGATTCGCGCCGAATTTCCAAAAATTCCGCTGGCGAAATTTCCGCCGTCGTAAACCATGATTCCCGTCCAGCCCAAAAGTTGCATTACGTTCAGCAGTGCGAAAAATTTTGCGCCCGAATTTCCGAACGAAATTTTCACCGTTTCCATTGCGCTTTTTTTTGAAACCGCACCGATGTACGACGCCATGAAAAAAAGCACCGCACCGATTACGTGTCCCGTCAAAACCGCCGCCAGTCCTTTAAAAAATCCCAGCGGAGCAAAGTAAGTTCCCGTAATAATTTCCGCCACCGAAACGCCCGCGCCAAACCATATCAGCGCCAGGTTAAATTCTTCCGGCAATTTTTTTGTTTTCATTTTGCTTTCCTTTTTTTTCTAAAATTTTTTTTTCGTTCAACACGATTTTTTTCCGCCGATTCAGTTCAGCAGAATTTTTTTTCCGCAGATTCGATTCAGCAGAATTTTTCTCCGCGATTTTTTCGCCGATTCGATTCAGCAGATTTTTTTTCGCGATTTTTTTCGCCGATTCACTTCAGCAGAATTTTTTCTCCGCGGATTTTTTTCGCCGA
Source organism: uncultured Treponema sp. (assembly GCA_964483515.1). Taxonomy (GTDB): domain Bacteria; phylum Spirochaetota; class Spirochaetia; order Treponematales; family Treponemataceae; genus Treponema_D. The sequence goes on along the minus strand of CAZACA010000133.1, from coordinate 19 downwards.
TTCAGTTCAGCAGATTTTT
>CAZACA010000132.1:0-5466 GCA_964483515.1 uncultured Treponema sp. | reverse complement strand
AAAAAGCGGATATTCTTTCTGCAACAAAAAAAATATCCGCCGTTTTTTTTACGATGAAAATTTACAGTGATTTGAAAAATGCAAATTCGTCCATGTTTTTTCTGATTTTAGCAGGAACATCGGTTTCGTCCGGATATCCCGCGGCAAGAATATTCACTGCTTCAAGATTATCGGGAATGTCAAATTCCTTTTTAAGAACATCCGGTTTGAAACAGCAGATCCACACGCTTCCAAGTCCAAGGTCAGCCGCCTTCAGCATCATGTGGTCAGTAACGATCGATGCATCAATATCAGTCGTTTTCTTTCCATCGAAAGGACGTTTCCACGCGGAATCCCTGTCGGCACATACGATGAAGACAAGCGGCGCGCCATAGACGTCTGCTGCCTTTTCAAGTTTTTTTAAATCCGCTTCCTGCTCCACGACCAGAACCTTTACGGGCTGCAAATTCGCGGCAGTCGGTGCAAGTCGTCCTGCTTCAAGAATTGCCCCGCACTTTTCGCCTTCGACTTTTTTCGGCAGATATTTCCTTACCGAATGACGTTTCTCAATGATTTCAGAAAATTCCATAAATAATTTCTCCTGTATGTCGCTTAAAATTTATAACCGGTTATGATGTAAATATATCAGAAAATTTCATATTGACAAGTACCGACTTTATTGTAATATACTGTATAAAAAGTAAGTACAGGAGAATTTCCCAGTGAAAAGTCGCGACGATTTTAATTGTCCCGTTGACGCAACGATTCAGCTCATCGGCGGAAAATACAAGGCTGTCATTTTATGGCACCTGACTGAAGGCAAGAAACGGTTCGGCGAACTGAAACGTCTCATTCCGAAAGCCACGGAAAAAATGCTTACGCAGCAGCTCCGGGATCTTGAAAGCGACGGACTTATAATCCGGAAAGTTCATGCAGTCGTTCCGCCGAAAGTTGAATACAGCCTGTCGGATCTGGGAAAAAGCATCGTTCCCGTCCTCGATTCCATGTGCAGCTGGGGCACGGATTTTTTAAATTCCCTTCCCTGAAAAAAATTGACGCCGGTTTTTCCGCAGACGATTTTTTTTTGATTTTCGCAAAAAACAGGCGAAATAAATCGTTTTTTTAAAAAAATTTGCTACTAATTGAACGAATTTAAAATTGACATTTTTTTTGCCGTGAGATAATTTTTTTTGCGAAGGTATATTTTGAGCATAAAAGTGGCGCGGTACAAAAAAAATCTTATGAATTCACTCAGGAGGAAAAAAAGTGGAGAAAAAGGAAAAATTATCGTGGCTGACAAAAATATCTTTTGGTATCGGCGCGTTCGGAAAGGATGCTGTTTACGCAATTGTTGGTACTTATCTGATGATGTATCTGACCGATTATCGCAGCGTGGCTCCGGCGTTTGTGGGAGTCCTGTTCATGATAGCAAGGATATGGGATGCATTTAACGACCCTTTCATGGGACTTGTGGTAGACAACACGAAAACGCGATGGGGCAAATTCCGTCCGTGGATTCTTATCGGAACCGTCCTGAATGCCATCGTTCTCGTGATGCTTTTTCTTGATAACGGCATCGAAGGCAAAGGATACCTCGTCTGGTGTTCCGTTTTTTATATTTTGTGGGGCATGACTTACACCATCATGGACATTCCGTTCTGGTCGCTTGTTCCCGCCCTTACTGACGATGAAAATGAGCGCAGTCAGGTTTCAGCCATTCCGCGGATTTTTGCAAGTCTGGCGTGGCTCGTAATAAATTCCTTCGGTCTGGTTCTGGTAACGAAATTCGGCGGCGGAAATGACGTAAGGGGCTTTTCAATTCTGGCGACGGTCATTTCAATCGTGTTCATCATCGCATCGCTGATTACGGTAGCGTTCTGCAGGGAAAAAATCGTAACGCCCAGAGCCGAAAAAACCACGGTAAAAGGCATGGTGGACGTTCTCCTGAAAAACGATCAGGTAAAAATCATTCTGGGAATTGCGCTTTTCTTTAACGTTGCCTATCAGCTTTCAAACAGTTTCGCCCTTTATTATTTCAAGTACGTGGCAGAAAAAAGTTACGCGACGCCCGGAAACGGAGTGCTTTATCCGGTTTATGCGGCGGTGGCAGGATTTGCGCAGATGGGTTCCATGGCGATTCTTCCGGCGTTTTCAGCAAAAATCGGCAAAAAAATTTCGTTTTTCCTGGCGAGTTTCCTTCCGGTCTTCGGTTTTGCCGCGCTGTGGATTCTGGGATATTTCATGCCGAAAAATGCTGTTGCCGTGGGAATCTGTTCAGCGATTGTAAATGCAGGCGTGGGATTCATGCTGGTTTTCATTACGGTAATCCTTTCCGAAGTAGTCGATTACGGCGAATATGCCCTGGGTACGCGGAACGAAAGCATTTTATTTTCCATGCAGACGTTCGTCGTTAAATTTGCAGGCGCGTTCAGCGGATTTGTCAGCGGAATCGGACTCACGATCATCGGCTATCAGGCGAATCAGGCGCAGACAAATGGTGCCATGAACGGAATGCGCGTAATCATGTTTTTAATTCCGGCGGTTCTTTCTGCCCTCTGCTTCCTCATTTACATAAAATTCTACAGACTCACTCCGGAATTCTACAGAAAAGTCCGCGAAACTCTGGCTGAAAGACGAAAGGAAAAATAAATCATGTTTTTAGGCGTTGATTATTACCCCGAACAGTGGGACGATTCACTTCTGGACGCTGACCTGGACACGATTCTGGAACTCGGCTGCAACGTCATCAGGATCGGCGAATTTTCCTGGCACCTCATGGAAAAAACTGAAGGAAATTTCGATTTTTCGTATTTTGACCGCGTAATTTCCGCAGCAAAGGAAAAAGGACTTTCGGTAATCATGGGAACGCCCACCGCAACGATTCCCGCATGGCTTGCAGAAAAAAATCCTGAAATTCTTTCGGAATTTGAAAACGGACAGAAGCGGAATTTCGGCGGAAGGCACGTTTACTGCTTCAACAGTCCGGCGATGTACGAATACACGGAAAAAATCGTCCGTCGTCTGGCTGAACATTACGGAAACGAAAAATCCATCGTGGCGTGGCAGATTGACAACGAAATCGGGCACGAAGGAAGCGACATCTGTTATTGTTCAAACTGTCAGAAAGCGTTTCAGAAATTTTTAAGGGAAAAATTCGGCGGCGACATAAACCGTCTGAACGAAACTTACGGAACCACTTTCTGGTCGCAGGAATACAACGATTTTGACGAAATTCCTCTGCCGAAAGCAACGATTACCACGCACAATCCGTCACTCCGGCTGGACTGGGAAAGGTTCCGCAGCAGAAGCATCGTGAATTTCATGGATTTTCAGGCGCGGATCATAAAAAAAATTGCTCCTGACGCGAATGTCATGCACGATTTTCCCGGCGGCGGTCTGGAAAAGCACGTGGATTATTCCGAAGTGGCAGAGCATCTTGATACGGTGGCGTTCAACAATTATCCGGTCTGGGGCGGTCAGAAGGAACCCATTCCTCCCCACGAAATTGCATTCGGTCTTGATTATATCCGCGGATTCAAGCGGAAAAATTTCTGGATTACCGAAGCGATTATGGGCGCACAGGGTCACGACGTTACGGGATTTCTGCCCAGGCCGAATCAGGCGAAAATGTGGTCGTATCAGAGCATGGCGCACGGCTGCGAAAGTCTGCTTTATTTTCGTTATCGCGGAGCAACGAAGGGCGCGGAACAGTTCTGCTACGGAATTCTTGATGCGGACAACGTGAAGCGCAGAAAATTTTACGAAACGCAGGATTTTTTCAAGACGATCCGGAATTTCGCGGACGTACTCGAAAAACCGGTTTCGGCGGAAGCTGCCATTTTATACGATTACGATTCCCTGGCGTCGTTCAGAATTCAGCGGCAGAGCATTTTACTTGACTGTTCCGCGGAAATGAAAAAAATCTACAAAATTTTTTACGACAAAAACGTTCCCGTGGACATAATTCCTGCACGATTCGATTTTTCGCGCTACAAAATCATCGTTTTGCCCCAGATGATCATCATGAATCCCGATGTAGAAAATCGCGTAAAAAAATTCGCTGATTCAGGCGGAACCGTTGTGATGACGTACCGCACTTCGGTGAAAAATCCTGACAACAACGTTCCGTTCGGCGAAACTGCTCCCGTTGGCTTCAGCGATTTTGCAGGCGTAAAAGTTGTGGAAACGGAAAGCCTTCAGGTTTACGACGGATTTCCTGTAACCGGCGAAGGGGAATTCAGCGGCGTAAAGGGATCCGGCGGAATTTTCCGCGACATGATTGAAGCAGACGGCGCAGAAATTTTATTTCGTTACGGCGATGATTTTTACACGGATTTTGCTGCTGTTACAAGAAAATCGTCCGGCGCGGGAAAAATTTACTACATCGGCTGCGGTCTGGAAGAAAAAATTTCAGTCCGGCTGTTTGAAACGATGATGAACGAAAAAAAGATTGACGCCACCGAAAGCCCCGACGGAGTGGAAATCGTTGTCCGCGGAGACGATGCAAAAAAAATCCGGTTCGTAATCAACCATAACGCAAAAAAAACGGAATTCGGCGGAAAAATTCTTCAGCCCTTTGAATGCAGAATCGAAAAATTGTAGATGCAAAAAAAAAGAGGAACACTTTTTCCGTGCTCCTCTTTTTTCCGACCGTCATCTGTCCTTTTTCAAGAACACCATGATTTACTCGTTTTTCTTTTTGACCGGCATCCAAATTTCCGTATAGTAATTCGGATCGTCCGTTCCCAGCGGAAATTCCGACGGATTGCTGTAGTATTCAATGTTATATCCTTCAGCAATTTCATAATCATTAACAGGAAGCCATTCCGAAAAAATTCTCCTGTTCAGTTCCTGCAACGGAAGCGGCATGGCACCCCTGCATGGAAAAACTGCCCAGGTATGTGCCGGAATGACCGACACCTCCAGACTGTTTTTCCCCGCTTTTTCCTTCTCCAGGTCATCTGCAATCATGTAGCGGAAACTGTTTCCTGCCATCTCGGAGTCATAGCAGATTCCATACATTCCCAGAACCTTTCGATTTTCCATGTCACGAAATAATTCTCTCCAGAACTCCGGAATTTCTTTGTTCGCATTTTCATAACCGAAAATTTTAGAAATTCCCATTACAGAAAAAGCCTCTTTTTCTTCAATCCTGTACTCCATTACGGTACCTCCTTCTAACATCAGCTTGATTTTTAATGGCGCAAAGGATTTTAAAGACACACCATTATTTCTTGCATCTGTCGGGGTACAACCATGAAATCTATAAAAAGCTTTTGTAAAACTATCCGGAGACTCATATCCATACTTTAATGCGATGTCTATGATTTTCTCATCAGATATAAGAAGCTCTCTGCCGGCTTCTGAAAGCCTCCTATACCTTAAATATTCGCTGACTGAACAACCACATAGAATAGAAAATCCTTTCTGAAAATAAAATGCAGATACATTTACCTCATCAGCAATGTCCTTCACCGATATTTCATC
>CAZACA010000131.1:0-5469 GCA_964483515.1 uncultured Treponema sp. | reverse complement strand
ACGTAGAATTTTACGTCGTCTAAAATCGAAAACAAATCGTCGAAATTATCGAAAAGCGACCATTTCAGGTAAAAATCGTCTTCAAGTCCCAGGGCAACTTTTCCGGAAACGGGAAGTTCCAGGCGGAATTGTGTGTACGCGAAAATTTCCCAGCCCGTGTCGTCGCAATCCTGAACCTGCGCCGGATATTTCCACATGGCGTATGCCCTTGTCGCGGCACTAAAAATCAGTCCGCTTTTATGCTCAAACGCATATTTCTGCACCGCTTCAAATCCCGTAGTGTATCCGTAGTCGCACGAAACGTAATCCGGTTCAGGAATGATTCCGCGGCGGAGATAATACGTGTCCGCAGTTCCCATGATTATTCCTGCCAGATGCGTCTGCCACATTACGTCACCGTTTTCCCTGCGGATTCTCTGCTTGACTGCAACGCCCGGTCCCAGCGAAGAAAATTCCATGAACGAATGCCACATGAAATCGTATTCCATTACGAATCCCACCGAAGTATCCTTAGATTCGCCCCAGTCAGGATTCCGCGACCACAGCATTCCGTCGGAAAAAAGATCGATGTCGTACATGATTTTCTGTTCCGTAGAATCCGCGCCTTCCCCCGAACCGATTCCCGCGGAAAAATTCATTTCCAGTTCAAACTGACTGTACGGCGTGTTTGAATCGTGTCCGTAAGGGTCGCCGTAAACCGCTGCAAAACCTGCCGTAGCGTATGCAGGAAAAAATTCGCCCCGGTCATCGTCTGAATCCGCCGGAAAAGCATTTGCCGCTGCCGTTCCGAATCCTGCGCGAAGTGAAAATTTCTGCAAAAGTCCGGTCGGTCCCTGCGGTGCGTGCCCCGAAAGCGGATCAGTTAAAAGCCTGACCGGATTCGCTAAATACGAAAGCGGTTTCCAGACTGATGCTGCTTCCAGACCAAGCCTGTAAATCATTTCGCCCGTTACGAATCCGCCGATGCTCGTGTAAACCAGGTCGTTCGTTGACGGAGAATTCGTTTCAAAAAAATATTCCCACATGAACGAGCCCGCCGTAGAAAGCAGAAGCGACTCAAAACAATTTAAATTCGCGTTTCGTCCTGCAAGATAATAAAGTCCGCCCTGATACGGATGAAGCACGAAATTCGTCCAGTACCAGTCGCGGTCGAATTTTATGGTGCGGTTCCACGGTTCCTTTATGTCGTCCCAGTAAACCTGCGCCCATCCGCTGCGTGAAACAAACCGGTTCCATCCGCCGATGACGAGATTCACCGAAACCATTCCTGCCAGCGCCACAAGATAATTCTTTTTTAACGCCGATTCATCGAAAGAAATTTCTCCGCTTTCATTTTCCGCCGGATTCAAATCCGATTCTGATTCCTGTTCAGTCTGCGAAGATTCCGCGTCCCGTGAAAAAATTTGCGCCGGAAAAGTTAAAAAAATCGCCGCAGCAAAAACGAAAATTTTCCGCTTCATATGCCCTCAAAAAAAAGCTTTTAAAAAAAACAAAAGGCGGCACAAAAACCGCCTTAAACAAAAAAAGAAAATCGTTTACTTTGATTCGGTCGCCTTCACGCCGTAGCGCTTGTTGAAACGGTCGATTCGTCCCGCGGTGTCCACGAGTTTCTGCTTGCCGGTGTAGAACGGATGGCACGCCGAACAAATTTCCACGTGGATATTTTCAACGGTAGAACGGGTTTCAATCACGTTGCCGCAAACGCAGGTGATTTTCGTAAGTTTGTATTCAGGATGAATTCCCTTTTTCATAATTTCTCCTTCTTGCCCGACGCTGAAGAACGGAAAACCGGCCAAATCAACGCCACAAGACTTTGTGATTCGCTGATTCTATTGAAATCACTTTTGATAGTCAATAGAAACGGAATTCTTTCAGCGCGAAGAAAATTTTTCCGTCATTTTCACGAAATCTTTTACCGCCAGATTTTCCGCCCGTTCGTTTTTTGGAATTCCGCATTCCGCCAGAAAAATTTCTGCATCCGCCGCGGAAGGAAAAAGCGATTTTATGTTGTTGAAAACGGTTTTCCGTCTGGCTGAAAAAAGCGCGTGAACAATCCGCACGAAAATTTTCGGATCGCATTCATCCGCCTGATTTTTTTTCTGCAGAATCACCGCCTGGGACGCAACTTTCGGTCTGGGCCAGAAATTTCCGCCTGAAAGAAGAATTCCGGTTTTCGCGTCGTATTTCCACCCGCACAGAACGCTGAACGCAGAATAATTTTCGCTTCCGGGAGACGCCGTCATCCGTTCCGCCACTTCCTTCTGCACGGTAAAAACGCACCGGTCAAAAATTACGTTTGCTTCCACCGTCCGCGCAATGAAAGTCGCCGCAATATTATACGGAAGGTTTCCCGCGATTTTTTCCGGTTTTTTTTCCGCCGAATCAAATTCGGTTTTCCACAATTTCAAAACGTCGCCTTCAATTATTTTTAAGCGCGATTCCTTTTCTTCCTGAAAAAAAATTTCGTGCAGAGCCGAAACGAATCCGCGGTCAATTTCAAATGCCGAAACTTCCGCGCCGGAATCCAGGAATTCTTTCGTCATGCAGCCGAGTCCGGGGCCGATTTCAAAAATTTTTTCGCCTTTCCTGATTTCAAGATTTTCCGCAATTTTTTTTCGTGCAGTGGGATTCGTCATGAAATTCTGTCCGAATTTTTTCTGCATCGCCATTCCGTTTTTTTCCAAAAAATTTTTCAGCGACGACGGCGAATCGTAATCCAAATTTTCCATGGGCGAATCCTACAGCAAAACCGCGCAAATTTCAATTTTGTTCGTGAACGGATTTTTTTTTGCTTCAGTCCGGCTTTTGTCCGCGGAATCAATTTTTTTCAGGCGATTTTTTTTTGCAGGCGATTGACATTTTTTTTTGACTGCTGTAGTATCTCGCACATCAGCAATGCGGCAGTCGTATAACGGCTTATTACCCCAGCCTTCCAAGCTGGAGACGAGGGTTCGACTCCCTTCTGCCGCTCTTTGAGACCTTAGGTTTTTCCTTAAGGTCTTTTTTTTATTTTGCGGATTCAGGAGAATTTTATGAAAATTGCAGTGGCGGGCACAGGTTACGTGGGACTTTCCAATTCCATCCTTCTGGCACAGAAAAATCAGGTTTTTGCCGTGGACATAATTCCTGAAAAAATCAGGATGATAAACGAAAAAAAATCGCCCATCGTGGATAAGGAAATTCAGGAATATCTGACTGAAAAAAAACTGAATTTAACGGCAACTGACGATGCGGAAAATGCATACGGAAACGCGGATTTCATCATAATTTCCACGCCCACGAATTACGACCCTGAAAAAAACTACTTCGACACTTCTTCCGTGGAATCAGTCCTGAAAATCGCTGAAAAAGTAAATCCTTCTGCAACAATCGTCATAAAATCTACGGTTCCGGTGGGCTACACTGAAAAAATCCGCAGCGAATACGGAATAAAAAACATTCTTTTTTCGCCGGAATTTCTTCGGGAAGGACACGCGCTTTTCGACAACCTGTATCCGTCGCGAATCGTGGTGGGATTTCCGAAAGACGCTCCCGAATTAAGGCAGAAGGCGGAACAGTTTGCATCGCTTTTGAAGGAAGGCGCGCTTAAAAAAGACGTAAAGGTGCTTTTTCCCTTCACCACGGAAGCCGAAGCCATCAAACTTTTTGCCAACACTTATCTGGCGCTCAGGGTTTCCTACTTTAACGAACTGGACACTTATGCGGAAGTTCGGGGACTGGACACGCGTGCCATTGTGGAAGGAATCAGCCTGGATCCGCGGATCGGTGACTTTTACAACAATCCTTCGTTCGGTTACGGCGGATATTGCCTTCCGAAAGACACGAAGCAGCTTCTGGCAAATTACAGGGACGTTCCGCAGAATTTAATCGAAGCAATCGTAAATTCCAACACGACGCGGAAAGATTTCATTGCAGGCCAGATTATCGCCAGAAAACCGCACATCGTAGGAATTTACCGGCTCACCATGAAGGCAAACAGCGACAATTTCCGCTACAGTTCCATTCAGGGAATCATGAAGCGCATTAAGGCAAAAGGAATTCCGGTTGTAGTGTACGAACCCACGTGCAGGCAGGACGATTTTTTCAATTCAAAAATAATCCGCAGTCTGGACGAATTCAAAAAAACGAGCGACGTAATCATTGCCAACAGGATGACTGACGAACTGGCAGACGTAAAGGAAAAAGTCTATACACGCGACTTGTATTCACGGGACTGAAATGAAAAAAATCCTCATCAACGGAAATTTTCTGTGCAGGAATTTAACGGGAATCGAGCGGTTTTCGTTTGAACTGTGCTTCAATCTGGATTCGATTCTGCAGGCGGATGATGACGTTTCGATTCTGGTGCCGCAGAACGCAAAAAAAATTCCGGTTTATCGGAACATAAAAATCGTTCATTCAAAAAAAAGCATAAAAAGTTTTCCGCTGTGGGACATGATGATTTTTCCGCGGGAATGCAGACGGTTAAAGGCAACCGCACTAAATTTTTCCAACACCGCGCCGCTGGGAAAAAAATGCGGAATTTCGTTCATTCACGACATTTACGCACGGGACTGCCCCGCCGATTTCAAAACGCTTAAAGAAAAACTGATCATGATTTACAGCCGGTTTTCGTATTTCAACATCGTAAAAAACGCCGAAAAAATCATAACGGTTTCTGAATTCAGCAAAAACAGGATTTTAAAAAAGTATCACGCAGACGAATCGAAAATTTTCGTCGTACCGAACGGATGGGATCATTTCAAAAAAATAAAAAGCGACGAATCGGTTTTTGAAAAATTTCCTTCGCTGAAAAAAAACGAATTTTATTTTACTCTGGGAAGCCTTTCCAGACGCAAGAATTTAAAATGGATTTTAAATTACGCGGAAAAAAATCCTGGCGAACGGTTTGCGGTTTCAGGCAAGGCAATTTCCGGTCTGGTTCCTGACGAATTGAAAAATCTGCAAAAAATGGAGAACGTGGTGCTGCTGGGCTACGTGACTGACGGCGAAGTAAAGTCGCTCATGGAAAACTGCCGTGCGTTCGTGTTTCCGTCGTATTACGAAGGATTTGGAATTCCGCCGCTGGAAGCCCTTTCGTCCGGTGCAAAAATCGTCGTGGCTGCGGAATCGAGTCTGCCCGAAATTTACGGAAAAACGGCGCGCTACATCGATTTGAAAAAAGACGACACGAATCTGAACGAACTTTTGCAGGAAGAAACCGAATCGCCGCAAAAAATTCTGGAAAAATTCACGTACAGAAATTCCGCGGAAAAACTGAAACGAATTTTAGAAAACTGAAATAATTCCACGAAAAAATTATTTGTAAAATTCACGCAGAAATTCCACGGAAAAAGTGAAATGAATTTTAGAAGACTGAAATAAATCCGCGAAAAAATTGAAACGATTTTTTTTAGACCAAAATAATTCCGCAAAAAAACTGAAACGAATTTTAGAAAACTGAAATAATTCCACGAAAAAATTATTTGT
>CAZACA010000130.1:0-5492 GCA_964483515.1 uncultured Treponema sp. | reverse complement strand
TTTTAACTTCATTTTTCCTTCAGGAGATTTTTGTAGAGAATTTCGTAATCGAACGCAACCCTGTCCCAGGCGTAATTTTCGTGAATGTAGCGCGACGCATAGGAAATCATGGTCTTGAAAATTTCCCTGCCCGCGCCGTTCATTATGTTTGCAAGGGATTCAATCGTTGCAGCAAGAATTTCCGCGGAATTCGGTCTGTACAGAAATCCCGTTTCGTCATCGATTATCTTGCAGAGTCCGCCGGTTTCGTGGGCAACGGGAATGGTTCCGAAAGTCTGCGCAATGAAATCTTCCAGTCCGCACGGCTCAAAGTAACTCGGATGAAGCGAAAAATCGCATGAAGCAATGGCAAGCCGCGCCGCATTTTTTTCGTAGCCCTTCAAATAAACCGCATCGCCCGCGAATTTTTCACAGAACGACGACAGGACATTTTCCTGCTCCACCGAACCCTGCCCTGCAAAAATGAATTTCACGCGGATTTTTTTTGAAAGGATTATTTCCGCAGCTTTTGCAATCACTTCGATTCCTTTCTGCTGAACGACCCGTCCGTGGTACGCAACGTAAACGAACGAATCGTTTTTTCCGCCCGTATCGATGAAACCGGATTGCCTCAGGGATTTTTTTTCGTTTTCCGCGCGGCTTTTTTCCGAAGCGAATTTTTCCAGAAAAAAGTTGCGGCATTCGTATTTTCCGTCCAGGTCTTTTTTTTCAGGATCGAATGCAAAAGGCAGAAGGGATTTTTTTGTGTCCACCGGATCGTATTTTAAAAAGTCGATTCCGTTCGTTATGCCCGTGATTTTTTTTCCAAGCCGGTTAAATCCTTCCGAAAGTCCTGCCGTGTCGCTTGCCCCCGAAAGAATTTCCTTTGCGTACCAGGGCGAAACTGTAGTAACGGCAGCGAATTTCGACGCAAGCAGAAACGGTTCCACGCTTTTTCCGTTCAGTCCGTCGCGCAGAAAATTTTCGTCCATGGAAGTAAACGAAACTGCATCCTGAATCGACTTGAATTCGTGATGGTAGCCCGGCCCCGCATTGTGAATGGTAACGACGAATTTCGCTGCTGAAAAAAATTTTTTTACGGCTGAATTTTTTTTCGACAGAAAATCAACCAGCGGAGGAATCAGCGAAGTGGGCGCATCCTGACAGTGAACGATGTCCGGTTTTTCGCCTTCAGTACAGGTTCCGGAAAATTCCACCACTGCACGCTGAAAAAGAGCATTCAAAAAATCCGCGTCTTCGTGTCCGCAGCCTTTTACGTGGCATGGATTTTCGTCCTGCTCTTCTTTTGTATAGGTATAAACGCCCATTTTTTCCGCGAAACTTTTGTGGCAGACAAAAACGATTTCAACTCCTTCCGAAATTCCGTGGGCGAACGAAACCGTCTGTTTTTTTTGTGCTACCGGAAACGAAACGGGACTTTTCCAGAAGCAGCTGAATTCGCTTACGTTGGAAAGTTCCGTACATTTGTATAGCGGAATAAAAAGCGTTACCCTGTGACCCAGATGCACCAGACTTTCTGAAAGGGAACATGACACATTTTTTACGCCCCCCGCCTCTGCAATTCCGCTGTATTCCCTTGAAACAAGCCAGACGTTCATTTTTCCTCCGCCGATTTGAAATCAGGCCGCAATTTTTCCGCGCCGTTTTCGTAAACGTGAACGATTTTCGCATTTTCGTCCAGGTAAGCCGTTACCAGAACCCTGATGACACGTGGCATCATTCCGCGAATTTCCGCCTCCTGGGACGTAAAAAGCGCAAAATTCGACGTGTCAATCTTTACGTCACTTTTCCGCAGCGCCGAAGCAGCATTCATGGCATCCAGGTCACGCGTCATGGTAAAGTGAACGGAAACAACGTCCGCCGACTGAATTTTATTCCGGGAAAAAATTTCAGCGCACAGAAAGCCCACATTTTTTTGAATTGATTCAGCCGTATTTTCCGCGCAGACTGCCCCGCGGATTCCGAAAATTCTTTTCATCAGTAACTTCCTTTTCCGAGCGTATTTACAATCTGCTGAACGTCGCCGATTTTCAAAAGTTCTTCCACCTGCGGATATTTCTGCATCATGGAACCGAGTTTTTCAAAAAGCGAAACCATCCTGTCCTGCTCCAGAAAAATTTCCGCCTGAGATTCCGCCCGCGCTTCAAGCCGCTGATTCACCAGATTCAGGTAAGATGCGTAATTTTCCCTTGCCTTTTCGTAAAGCGCCACATCAGGAATTTTCGCGTTCAGGATTTCCACCGATGAAACTGAAATTCCTTTAAAATCCGGATTTTTTTCCGTAATCTGACTGATTTCCGCCTGAGAAATGCCCGACGGAACAGAAAATTTTCCCGCGGAATTTTTCAGGATGGAATCAGCTAAAAGCGACGACAGAAGTTTTGCGCGCGACTCCAGAAGGGAATCCAGATCCGCATCAGAAGAAATTACGTTTTCCTTAACCAGACGCAGAATTTCTTCCGCCGAAATTGAAACGCCTACAGAAAATTCGATTCCGTACGAAAAATCCACGTTTTTTTCAGAAAGCCGCGAACTGTACAGCGCAGCGCCCGGAAGTTCCCCCGAAACGGTGCTGGAAATTTTCCGCGGAGAAAGGCTGAAAATTTCCAGTGAAACGTTTGTGGGCAGAAGCCGCTCCCATCGCCAGAGGAATTTTCCAGGAACAACCGCTTCGCCGTAAATTCCGCCGGTTTTTGATTTCATTACCGCGCAGAATCCGGGCTTTACCAGAAACTGAATCCATCCGGCAAAAAAAACAGCCGCCGCAAAAATCAGGAGCACGACGACGTTGGCAAAAAATTTTTTAGCTTTCATTTTGAACCACTCGAAAAAAAATATCGGTTTGATTATACTCTCAAACGTCCGGATTTTAAAGCACGAAAAAAAATGAAATTCCAGAAGCCTTCAATAAAAAAAATCAATAAATCGTTTCTCTTCAAAATAACCTGCCGCACTGCACTTTTTTTTGCGCTCATGACGATTTTTCTTCTGGGATTTTACGTTTCGGGCACGTATCAGGATTTTCTGGAAAGCACGCTGATTTTTTCACTTTTTCTGTGTTCGATTTTTTCCGCGATGTCGTTTTTTTTCGCCGTTTCAGGAATTTTTCAGAGCGTAATCTGGTTTTTCATTTTAAAGCGGAAAATTTTCTGGATTTATTCTGCTCTTTTTTTTGTTTCGCTGATTTGTTCCGCCGCAATTTTCGTTTTTTGCAGGACGGTGGCCATCGTTTCAAACGGAATATGAAAAATCCGCGTTCAACGGCACGAAAACAAGGCATCCGCCGCCTTTACAGAAAATTTCTGCCGCTTTTTTTCCGCTGAAATTTTTTGCAGAAATCCGGTTTGAAATGCTTGCCATTCCCGTTTTGCGTAAATCATTCCATTCGAGTCCGCGCGATTCAATCAGGCAGTTTCCGTAATTTTTCGTAAGCCGCGCCACGGAAATTTTGTCATGCAGATTTTTTGTCAGCACTGAAAATTTCCGGTTTTCGTCCAGAAAAAACGCTGCGTCCGTTTCAGAAAGCCACACGTCAGCATGAAATTCCGCCGAAAACGAATCGTACACGCTGATGAAATGGTCGCTTTTTCCCCCCGCTCCGCCGATTAAAGTAACGGTTGTTTTTTCAGGCGAAATTTTCCGCGCTTCCTGCAATGCCAGTTCCGTGTCGGTGAAATCCTTGTCGCACTGAAAAATTTCGGTTTTTGCTTCAGGAAATTTTCTGATTAAATTTTTTTTCCGGATGCTGTCCATGTCGCCCGAAATTTCGTCAGGAGCAAAATCGATTTTTCCGCGGAAGAATTTACGGAATTTTTCGCATTGTTCCAGGCCCGAATCCGCAGCAATTACAAAATCCACACGGTTCATCTGCGAAAAAAAATGAACTGTCCGCTCCGGTTCAGGCGATTTTCCGCCCGTAAAAATAACTGCGTGCATGAATGGAAATTCCTCCTTTTTTTCTGTAGGATACTACCATGTTTTCAAAAAATTGTGTGGAAATCCCCGGTGCGCTGAAAAAAATCGGCGGAATTTTCCTGAGCCACGGATTTGAATCGTTTTTAGTAGGCGGTGCAGTCCGCGACATGATCATGAACAAAAAATGCCACGACTACGACATTGCCACGAACGCTTCTCCCGCAGAAGTTTCAAAAATTTTCCGCAGGGTTCTGCCCACGGGAATTGCCCACGGAACCGTTACAATCTGCATTTTCGGAATGCAGGTCGAAACCACCACGTTCCGCACTGAAAGCGGTTATTCCGACGGACGCCATCCTGACAGAGTTGAATTCGCCGCGACAATCGAAGAAGACCTTTCCAGACGCGATTTTACCATGAACGCCATTGCCGCAGACCTGACGACGGGAAAAATAATCGATCCGTTCTGCGGACGGGATGACATCGGAAAAAAAATCATCCGCACGGTGGGAGACGCACGGGAACGGTTTTCGGAAGACGGACTCAGAACAGTACGCGCAGTAAGATTCGCCTGCCAGATGAATTTTTCAATCGAAGAAAAAACTTTATGCGCCATGAAACGCCCCGAAATCCTTGAAAAAACAGGAAGCGTTTCCGCAGAAAGATTCCGCGACGAATTCTGCAAAATTTTATCCGCAGAAAAACCCAGCACCGGCCTGAAACTTCTGGAAGAAACAAAAATCATGGAAATTTTTATTCCCGAATTCAGCGCGTGCAGAAATTGCGTCCAGGGCGATTCCCGCGGATTCCACGAATTTGACGTAGCCGACCACATTTTTTTTGCTGCGGACGGTGCGCCGAAGGAAAATCTTGCGGTCAGGCTCGCTGCATTTTTTCACGACATTGGAAAGCCTGAATCAAAATCCACGGAAGAAATTTGCGGCGAAAAAATCATTCACTTTCACGGACACGAAAAAATTTCCGCGCAGATTGCCGAAAAAATCATGCACAGCCTGAAATTTCCGGGCGACATTACGAAACGCGTGGTTCATCTGGTGGAATGCCATATGTTTCATTACGAAAATTCCTGGAGCGATGCGGCGGTGAGGCGGTTTGTGATTCGTGCCGGACGGGAAAATCTGGACGACCTTTTTGCGCTCAGGCTGGCGGACATTTACGGAATGCATAATCGTCCCCCGGCGGAAAATTCTCCTGCATGGAAACTTCTGGCGGAATTTAAAGGCAGAATTCAGAAAGTAACGGAAGAAAATCACGTGTTATCGCTGAAAGATTTAAAGGTGAACGGCAACGACCTGATGAACGAAGGAATTCCGGAGGGAAAAATTCTGGGTGCTGTTCTGAATGAACTTTTTGAAACCGTCACGGATTCCCCTGCCATGAACGAAAAGGAAAAGCTTCTCCTGCTTGCCAGAAACATTTACGAAAAAAAATTCCGCGTCATAGAATAAATTTTCACGCTGAAAAATCGGGCTGAAAAAATCGTGCTGAAAAATCGGGCGGAAAAAATCGTGCTGAAAAATCGTGCTGAAAAATCGTGCTGAAAAATCGTGCTGAAA
>CAZACA010000129.1:0-5616 GCA_964483515.1 uncultured Treponema sp. | reverse complement strand
AATTCCCTTGACCTGAATTCGCGAAATTTGCTAGAATGCCGAATCAATCTTAGGTCACGGGGAAACCGCTACTCTCCGCGGCAAAAAAAAATCAGAGGTTTGTAAATGTACGCAATTGTTGAATTTAAAGGCAATCAGTACAAGGCAGAAAAAGATGCCGTTCTGGAAGTGTCGAAACTCGATGCAAAAGACGGCGAAACAATCACCATCGACACGGTTCTTCTTGTGAGCGACGGTGAAAAAGTTTCTGTCGGTTCTCCTTACGTAAAGGGTGCTAAAGTTACTGTTAAAGTCGGAGAAACTTTCAAAGACAAGAAAGTTCTCGTTTTCAAATACAAGTCAAAAAAAGATTATCATCGCTTTCTCGGACACCGCGAACAGTACACGAAAGTTACAGTAACGGATGTAGTTCTGGCGTAAAGTGACTGACGTCGTTCTGGTCTGCCAAAAAAACGGTTGCTTTAAAAGTTGCAGGGCAAAAGGGCACGCGGATTTTTCCGTCAAAGGGAAAGACATCGTTTGTGCTGCTGAATCTGTAATTTTGCGGACTTCCGTGGAACTTCTGGAGCAGACTGAAGGCGTCGGATTGAAAGTGAACGCTTCTGCGCGCGGCTCCCTTGAGTTTTTTGTAGAAGCGTGTTCTTCGGTTCAGGCTGAAGAACGGTTGAAGTGCGTGGGCGATTTAATTCGGTTGGCTTTTTCAGAACTTTCAGCCGAATATCCCCGAAACGTGCGCTTCAAGGAAATTTTTGACGAATGTCCGGATTTTCCGGCGGAGGATTAAAATGGGACGAACAAAAGGTGGAAGCGGTGCAAAAAACGGCCGCGATTCAAATCCTAAGCATTTGGGCGTTAAACGATTCGGCGGTGAAAAAGTTTCTGCCGGCTCGATTCTTGTAAAGCAGCGCGGAACACGAATTCATCCGGGAAGCAACGTAAAGCGCGGAACAGACGACACGCTTTATTCCGTTGTGGACGGCGTTGTAAAATACAGCGAACGCATGAATCGAAAAGTTGTTTCTGTGGAAGCGGCGGAATCTGCTGCTAACTAGCGCGTAGTTTTTGCTGCGAAAGCCCGGCTTGGATTTTCCTTGCTGGGTTTTTTTTTGCGCAATTTTTTTTTGCGGTGCGAGGTATTCAAATGATTCAATTTGCAGACGAAGCGGTCATTACGGTGAGTTCGGGAAAAGGCGGAAACGGTTGCATTTCGTTCAGGCGCGAAAAATATATTCCCAACGGCGGACCGAACGGAGGCGACGGCGGACGGGGTGGCGACGTGATTTTTGTCCTTAAGCGGAATTTGCGCACGCTTTCACATCTGCGTTTTCATCCCGTCCTTAAAGCGAAAAATGGCGGCGACGGTCAGGGCTGGAACCGGTTCGGAAAAGACGGCGAAGATTTAATCGTCCCTGTGCCACCGGGAACTACAATCCGCGACTACGAAACCGGCGAAATTCTTCACGATTTTTCAGGGGAAAACGAAAGCGACGAATTCGTTTTTTTGCACGGCGGAAAAGGCGGCTGGGGCAACGTTCATTTTAAATCCAGTACGAATCAGGCTCCGCGCTACGCACATCCCGGGACTCCGGGGGAAGAGCGGAAATTGCGCGTGGAACTTTCGGTGATGGCGGACGTGGGTCTGGTGGGATTTCCGAACGCGGGAAAATCGAGCCTTCTGGATCTGTTTACGAATGCGCGGCCAAAAATCGCTCCGTATCCCTTTACCACGAAAATTCCGAATCTGGGCGTGCTTCATGCAGGAGACGACAGGGATTTTATTATCGCTGACATTCCGGGAATCATCGAAGGAGCAAGCGAAGGCGCGGGGCTCGGCATCAGGTTTTTAAAGCACATTTCGCGGACATCGTGCCTGCTTTTCATGATTGATTCGGCGGACGAAAAATGCCTGGACGCATACGACCTTCTTCTAAAGGAACTTGCAGGATTCGGCGGCGACCTTCTGGAAAAACCGCGGATTGTCCTCTGCAACAAAATCGACCTGGAGGGCGCACGGGAAAACGCTGAAAAAATCCGCGAAAAAATCGGAGGCAGCGTAAAGGTCATTTCCATTTCGGTTGCGTCGCGGGAAAATATCGATGCAGCACGGAAAGAAATTATTTCGCTGGTGGAAGGCATGGAAAATTCTGCGGAAAAAAACAGGGCGCAGAACGAAAAAAGCGCGTTTCTTGCAGGCCGTTCGGTGGATTCGTCCATGGAAGAACAGTTTCCGGGCAGCGAATGAAAATTGCAGTTCTGGGCGGAAGTTTCAATCCGGTTCATCTGGGGCATCTGGCGCTGGCTGATGAAGTCTGCGTTTCCCTGGGCTACGAAAAAATTCTTTTTGTTCCTGCGTTTTCGCCTCCCCATAAAATTTCCCGCGATTTTCTTCCGGCGGAAATTCGCTCCCGCATGATTCAGCTGGCGGTGGAAGACGACGGGCGCTTTGAACTGGAAGACTGCGAAATTCGGCGCGGCGGCGTTTCGTTCACATGGGACACGATAAATTTTCTGGAAGAAAAATACAGGAATTCGCTTACGGAAAAAATCGGACTGATTCTGGGCGCGGATTTAATTTCCACGTTTCATCTGTGGCACAACGCAGAAAATCTGGCGAAAAAATGCACGCTGATTCTTGCACGTCGGACGGAAGAAAAAAAATCGGCTGAAGGTGACGGCGGAAATTTTTTTAACGAATCCACGGAACGCTACAAAAATCCGCAGAAAAAAATCGATGCTTCTTCGGAACTTTTTAAGGACGCAGTTTTTTTGCAGAACGAAATCCTTCAGATAAGTTCCACGGAAATCCGGCGGCGGCTGGCAAAAAAAATGGCGGTGAAATATCTTGTCCCCGAAAAAGTTTTTAAGTATATTATCGGCGGGAATTTTTATGGAACAGAGCATTGACGGAATCATCGGCGAAATCAAAAAATTTGCATTCGGCTCGCTGAAAGAAAAACGATACGAACATTCCGTGCGCGTCGCTGAAACTGCGTCATCCATGTGTGCCCTTTACGGACTGGACGAAAAAAAAGGTTATCTTGCAGGAATCGCCCACGACATTTGCAAGGGCATGAACGATGAAGAAGTTTTGTCGCTGGCAGTTCAGGACGGCGGAAAAATTTCCTCAATCGAAAAAAATAAACCGTCACTTCTGCACGGACGGGCGGCGGCTGTTCTGCTGAAAAAAAAATTCGGCGTAACGGACGGCGACATAATCGAATCCGTGGCGAATCATACCCTGGGCAAAAAAAATCTTTGTGCGCTTTCAAAAATAATTTACGCGGCGGACAAAATCGAACCGGGCAGGCCGCAGTCTTCCGACGAATACAGAAAAAATCTTTTCGCGAAACCCCTTGACGAACTCGTGCTTTTTGTGGTGCGGGAAAACATGGCGTATTTAAAATCCCGCGGAAAAAAAATCGCATCGTCGAGCAGGCAGTTTGAAAAAAGTCTGGCAAAGGAAATTAAAAAAGGCGGTGCAAAAAAATGAGCATTTCCCGTGACAAGCGAAGCGCAATTTTTCTGTTTTTTATTCTTGCAATAATTCTGGGCGTGGTAGTTTTCATTTCGTTTTCGCTGAAAGTCGATCCGGTGGAAGAAACGCTGAAAAACAGTTCGGTAATAAATACGCTGTGGATTCTGCACGACGAAGAAAACAACGTTCTTTCCACGGATATTTTTGTCTATCATCCGGCGACAAAGCAGGCGGCGATTTTCGACATTCTGGGAAATACGGGAGCCATTTACAAAAGCCTGGGACGCGTCGACAGAATCGATACGGTTTACAGGGAAAAGGGCGTGGACGAATTCCGCGGTGAAATCGAAAAACTTGTGGGCAAAAAAATTCCGTTTACCGTGGAAATGGATCTGGACGGACTGGAATTTTTCGCGGATTATCTGGGCGGGCTGAATGTGTTCGTGCCTTTTTCCGTGGACGAAACTGATAAAAACGGCGTGCGCTATTTGATTCCCAGCGGTGCGGTTCTTCTGGACGGCGACAAAATCCGTTCGTTCGTAACGTACAGGAGCGAATCGGAAACAAACGAATTTGAAGACAGGCGGCAGGCAGTTTTCGTTTCGCTTTTTTCCGCGCTGAAGGAAAACCGGCAGATAATTTTCCGCGGAGAAAATTTTTCGATTTTTGAAAGGAAAATGAAGGCAAGCGTGGACAAAAAAAATCTGTTCAACCTCATGAAAACCATTACCGACTACGATTCGGACAGGCTTTCACGCCAGACGATTACGGGAAGTCTGCGAACGGTGGACGGCAAGACGCTTCTGTTTCCGTATTACGACGGTCAGCTCATCAAGGACATCGTGAATCAGACAATCAATTCGATCATTACGGGCGATTCGGCGAACCAGAACCGGGTTTACGTCATCGTCATTCAGAACGGAACGACGGAACAGGGCCTGGCGCGGAACACTTCGTTTTTGATGCAGAGTGCGGGCTATGAAGTGCTGGAAACTTCCAACGCGGCAAAAAATAATTACGAAAAAACTGAAATCATAAATCACATCGGCAACACGGAAGCGGCGAAAATGCTGGGAAATTTCATTCACTGCGACAACATCATCGACGAAGAAATTTCCGACTCGGATGACGGAACTGCTGCAAAGGCGGATTTCACGATCATTCTGGGAAAAGATTTCGACGGTCGTTTTGTAAAATAAATTTTGAAAAAAATTCGGGGAAAATTATGGAAAAATCATTTGAAGAAATTGTGCTTGATCTGGCAAAACTGACGGAAGATTCAAAGGCGCAGGACGTAACGGTTCTGGACGTTTCGGAACTGAACAGCTGGACGGATTATTTTGTAATTGCAACGGTTTCGAGCGTGACGCAGTGGCAGGGAATTTATAAAGCCATAAAAGATTTTGCGAAGGAAAACGAACTGGAAATCCGGCAGACTCAGGGAAAAAATTCACAGAGCGGCGAATGGAATCTGGTGGACTTGGGTCGCGTGGTGGTTCATCTTATGAGCGCGGACGCACGGAATTTTTACGAACTGGAAAAACTCTGGCACGCGGCAAAAAAATTAAAGTAATCTGATTAAAAAAAATTCAGCGGAATAAAAAAAACGCGCCTTTCTGAGGAAAATAAAAATCCTTCAGGGCGCGTTTGCTTTTACCGAAAAAACTGTGGAGAAAATCTGCGGATGATTTTTTTCGTTTCAGAGTGAAAAGGAACCTTGCAGAACCTTTTTAGTCCATGTCGGCCGGATCGGAATCTTCTTCGATTTCTTCGTCGTCATTGTAGAATCCGTCGTCGAATCCGCTCGCTCTGTTGTCGTAGCCGTCTTCCGCTTCCTGGTCGTCGTAAGGTTCGTCGTAGCCGTCATTGTCATTTTCGTCCAGGAAATCGTCCTTGAAGTCATCGTCATAGTCTGAATCTTCGTCGTCAAAGTCGTCGTCAAAATCGTCGTCGGTCATTTCCTGGGAAAAATCGTCGTCTTCGTAAGAAAATCCAGTGCATGATGAAAACTCAAAATCGTTGTCATTGAACATGTTTATTCTCCAAAATATTCAGCCGGATAAAAATCACTCGCGCAAAGAGTAATTGACAGTCAATTTTTTGTCAATGAATTCGCAAAAAAGAAAGGCGGGAGGAAATTC
>CAZACA010000128.1:0-5733 GCA_964483515.1 uncultured Treponema sp. | reverse complement strand
GCAACGCCCTGGCAAAACCTGTCTGGCACTGGCGCGACGGATTCGTGTGATTCGCAAAAGGAAGAATTTTTTTTAAGCAGAATTTTTTGTGTAAGGCAAGAATGAAAAAAATCGTTCAAACTGAACTCATGGAAGACAGAAAACTTACTGAAAGATGTCGCTTAATTTATTTGTGCAGTTTCTTTTTCTCAATATTTTTATATACATTTTTTTTAAAATCTCTGGCTGAACCAAAAAATTCTTTTTCAGAATTCGACATTTCATTCTTATCCGCTTTGGTTTTTGTCAATTCCAGAGTACAAATCAAATCAGCGACCTGGAACAGTTTATAATCAGCCGGCTGAACCTTCCTCAGTTCTATGTTACTGAATAAAGTTGTAAAAACAGTCGTATTATTTTTGTAAGATTGTTCTGACCGTAATCATAATAATTGATTATCAAGTCATAAGAATTAAAAAAATCGATATTATTCTTTAATTCATCTGAAATTGCTCTGGATATTCTGGCAATGTATGCTATTTCAGAATCTTCGCACTCACCTTTATCAATTTTTGCACAAAGGTAATGAATGTCTGTTTTGCGCGTAAAATGATAAAGGGCATTAAACAGAGATTTTCGGTTTTCCATCAATTCGTTTTTGTAAACCTGTTCACGTCTGATAATCGGCCCGACATGAATCGCATGATTCGGAAAGCCGTAATTCGTTACCCTTTCTTCAAGTTTTTTTATTTCTTCTGAAATATCAACGGACTGGTCATGAAGAACCATTGAAACGTAATAATAGGGAGATTCAGGGTCATATTTTCCAAAATCTCCTGATTCATCAATAAACACGCTCAATGTTTTTTTGTTCATAAAACCATCCGGACAAAAAAAATAGCGGGGTATATCCCCGCCTTTCGGTGGACCAGGAGCGCATATTGCTCAGCCCGATAACCTTTCGGTTGCCCGTAATATATATCTGAATATGCAAAAAATCAACATTACTTTTTAATGATCGGTTCTATACAAAAAACGCCTCCCCAAAAAATCAAACATCGTTTGAAAAAAAATTTGTGCAGCAAAAAAAATCGTCGCTTACGCGAAAGGAAGAAAAAATTCCCGCGTTGCACCGTCCGCACAAATTCGATAGAATGCGCGCCATGAAATCTACACAAAACGAATTCGATCTGGTTTTTCCGCGGGACTCAGGCTTTGAAAAATCTTCGCTGATTTTTTATGACGATTCCGCGGATATTTTTTTGCACTACGATTCGGCGGGCGGCTACCCCAACCGGCTTTTTGTTACCGACGAAAATATTGCGCGTCTTGATTCGCTGAAAAATTTTACTGAACGATTCGGATTCGGCGCAGAAAAAAAAATTCCTTTCGCGGCAAAAAATGGCGGCGACGTTCTCTGCGTTCTGGGTGCGGGCGAAAAATTCAAGACAATCGAAAGCGTCCTGCAAATCGTAAAGACTGCGCTGGATTTTTCGTTCAACCGGAACTGTCTTTTTGTGGCTGTGGGCGGCGGCGTAATCTGCGACATGACCGGATTCGCATCGTCGATTTTTAAACGCGGCGTGGATGTGGAATTCGTTCCCACAACCCTTCTGGCTGACGTGGATGCAGCAATCGGCGGAAAAACAGGATGCGACTTTTCGAGTTACAAAAACATGATCGGCGCATTTTATCCTGCAAAAAAAATTCACATCTGCGGCGACTTCGTTTCTTCTCTTCCGCAAAAAGAATTCGTTTCGGGACTGGGCGAAGTTTTAAAAACTGCATTTCTTTTTTCCGCGGAACTCACGGAATTTTTAAAATCGCAGAAGCAGTCGGTTTTAAATCGCGAAAAAGAATCCGTGAAAAAAATGATTTCGCTTTGTGCCGGGGCGAAGGCAAAAATCGTTTCGGAAGATTTCCGCGAAAAAGGAAACCGCGCATTTTTAAATTACGGACACACTTTCGGTCACGCGCTTGAATCCGTGGCAGGGCTGGGAAAAGTGACTCACGGCGAAGGTGTGGCGTGGGGAATTTCCAGGGCGATTTCCTTTGCGCAAAAAAAAGGTCTGTGCGAAAAAAATTTTGCGGAAAACTGCATTCATCTTCTGGCGGATTACGGTTACGAAATTTCAGCGCTTCATCCGTCGTTAAGGGAAATTGAAAATCCGCGGGAAAAAATTCTTTCGGCGATGCACAAGGACAAAAAAAATTCCGGCGCAAAAGTAAAACTCATCCTGCAAAAAAAAGAACAGGACACGATTATTTTTGAAGCGGACGACGAAGAAATTCTGGAGTCGCTATGATTTCTGCGGAACATTATTTTGACTTCGCGGCGACTTCTCCGTTTGACGGCGAAATTCTGGAAGCGGCACTGAAAATTTCCGCGGAACACTGGGGAAATCCGTCGAGCATTCACGAAGCGGGAACGGACGCAAAAAAATTTCTGGACGATGCGCGGAATCGGTGTGCAGAAGTTCTGGGCGTAAAAAGCGATTCGATTTTTTTTACTTCGGGCGGAACTGAAGGCGACCACATTCCCCTGCTTTCGGTTTTAAATCGTCCGCAGAAAGGAAGCGTCGTCCTGAGTGCCATCGAACATCCGGCGTTGCGCGAAATTTCCAAATCGCTTGAAAACTGCGGCTGGAAAACAATTTTCGTGAATCCGGACAAAAACGGAATCGTCAGCGCAGAAAATATTCTGAAGGCAGTTCAGGACGATACGGTTTTTGTTTCAGTGATGGCGGTGAACAACGAAACCGGAGCCATTCAGCCTGTTTACGAAATCGCAGACGGATTGCAGAAAAAATCCGCGGAAGGAAGAAAAATTTTTTTTCACGTGGATTGCGTTCAGGCGGCAGGAAAAATTCCGCTGGAAATTTTCAGGAACGGAATCGACGGTGCTTCGTTCAGCGCGCATAAAATCGGCGGACCGCGTGGAATCGGGCTTTTGTATCTGGCGAAAAAAATCGAACCGTTTTTGCGTGGAGGCGGACAGGAAAAAAATATCCGCAGCGGAACTGAAAATTTATTCGGCGCGGAAGCAATGGCACTCTGCCTTGAAAAATATTTTATTCGTGAAAAAAACGGTTACGCAAAAAAGCGGTTTGACGAGCAGAAAATTTTAACGCGGGAATTCATCGGAAGCCTGCGCGGAATAAAAAATTTTTCACTTCTGCCCCATTCGCGTCAGGACATGGAAGAAAAATTTTCGCCCTGGATCGTGCAATCATCATTCAGCGGAATTCCGGGTCAGGTGATGGAACGTGCTTTAAGCAGCGACGGATTTTTTATTTCAACGGGAAGCGCGTGTTCGTCAGCAAAAAAATCGCGGCCGATTCTGGACACGATGCAGATTCCGCAGAAAGAAAAAGAAAGCGCAGTTCGGTTCAGCTTCGGATTTTCTACGACAAAAAAACAGATGCAGGAACTTTCCGCGGAAATAAAAAAAGTCTGCAAAAAATTCGGCGTGGAATGATTTAATGGCTTCCGTTCAGCGAAGAATTTATGGTGTCGGTACAATTTGCGCCGCCCGTTTTGTTGAACGTTCCGCTTCCGCTTACGACGAATCCTGATGACGAAACCGTGTTGTCCTTAATTACTCCGCCCGACATTTCAAAAATTCCGCCTGACGATACAAAAATAACCGATTCGGAATTCGCATCTCCGCACGAAACAATCTGTCCGCCGCTCATGACGAATTTTCCGTTTTCAACGTTTACTGCCGGAGACGACGTGCCCACCGAAACTATTCCCACAATCTGATTTCCGCCGCACGCAGTAATCGTTCCGCTTTCCATGGTAACGGTTCCGCCGCCCGTAATGAAAATTGCGCCTGCATTGTTTGCGTTTGCGTTTTCCATGTTTGTGATCGTGGAATTTCTTATGACCACTTCGCCGCCCGAACAGTAAATCGCCGTGGAATTGTTGTAACTTGTGCCGTCAATCGTTACGCCGTCCAGAATCAGTTTTCCGCCCGACTGCACTTCAAGAATTTTTATTCCGCCCGAAAACGAAACCTGCTTTAAAGTTTCGCCCGTGTTGGTTCCCTTTATTGTAAGCGTTTTTCCGCTGCTGACCTGAATTGACGAACTCACGGAATTGTTGCCCGACTGAAGCGTCCATTCCACTTCGGAATTATCCTGAAGCGCCTGAATTACGCTGCTCACGGTAACGTTTCCCGAAAGCGTCTTTACGGAACTCCACACGGCAAAAAGTTCCATGTTGCCCGAAACGGAAATCGTCTGTCCTGCCGAATACGTTACGCTTCCGTTTGCGCTGGTGGCGTATCCTGCAAAAGTGTAACCGCTTAAAGACGGCTCGGCGGAAGGAATGGTAAAACTGTTTCCTGCCTGAACCGAATCGTTCTGCGGAAGATTTAAAACGCCCGTGGTTGCAGGCGCGGAAGACGGTCTGTTTGCATTAAAAATTATGTCGTAAAAAACGGCCTGAGGCGTTCCGTGCAGAATCGTTTCTTCGCTTTTTAAAGTTGAAGAGTCCATCCATCCGATGCTGAAATTTTTTTCCGCGGAAGAAGGAATTCCCGTCCTGTAGGCAAAATCGTAATTTGCGCCCGCGGAATAAACTGACGGCGAAAAAGAATCCACCTGAGAAATCACGGAAGCCGCCGGATCCACTTCGAGTTTTTTTTCGTTCACGTAAAAATATTTTATGTCGGCGGAATCAGGCAGGGAAAAATCCGGTGCGCGGAACAGAATCACGTACTCCCCTGAATCGATTAAAATTTCCGCGGAAGAAATTGCAGGCGGCCGGGAATTGCACACTAAATTCAGTTCGCCGTACGTTCCGAAATCCACGTGGGAAACCGGATGATAGAGCGTAATCCGCGGAGAAACATTTTTTCCTTCAGTCAGAAAATCCGCCGGATAATCCACTTCAATGACTTCGCTTCCGTCCTGAAAAACCGAAACTTCATCGTCCAGATCCGTTTCCAGATTGCTTCCCCGCGCAAACGAAAAATTCTGCGGATTGTCCAGATAAAACCGTATGCGGAAATCCTGACCCGGCGAAACGCTGATGCTTCCGTCTTCGTCATGAAAAGCCTGCCCCGAAAATTCGTAGCGGGAAATTTTTGACGTTGCCGTGTTGTAGTCGAAAAATTCTTCCACGGGTTCCTGAACGTCAAACATGGTGCACGCGAAAATCGCGAAAATCGAGAAAATTATTACTCCATAAAAAATCAGTTTTTCCTTTGTCATTTTTCCCTTCACAAAAAAACGCAGAAAGAAAAATTGAATGAAAAAAATTTGCGCTTTAATTAAAAATCCGCGGAAAAAAATTTTATGCGCTAAATGAAATCCGCGGAAAAAATCAGTAGTGGTATCCGTCTGCGGTTGACGCCACGCCTCCGACCACGGTTCCGCCGCCGTTATTGTTGTATGAGCCTGTTCCCGAAATTACGTCGCCGCTTCCCGTGTTGCAGTCGAAAAATCCTGCACCGGTTCCTGGATGTCAAAAAGCGAACAGCGCAAAAACAGAAATGAGAAAAATGTTCCTGTGAAAAAAACAAATTTCTTCCCTGACATTTTTTGCCTTCAAAACAAAACTGCGGGGACACAAAAGTAAAACTGAACGGAAAAAAAAGAAAGGCAGGAGTGCGGAAACTGCGTCCTCAGATTACGCTGAAACTATGCCACATTTTTAAAAGAATTGCAAACGCGCCGAAATTCTCCGCACAGGGAAAATTTCAGCGTGAAAAAAATCATTTCGTTCCGCGGAAAATTAAATGAAATC
>CAZACA010000127.1:0-5860 GCA_964483515.1 uncultured Treponema sp. | reverse complement strand
ATCGCCCGGGCACTGAAAATTCATCCCGCGGATTTATTTCTGCGGAACGCTTCCCGGACAGTATGCGGCGCAAAAGAAATTTTAAAGACTGAACTGATTCCGCAGATCGAAGAATTCATCGACAGAAAATTCTGAAAAATTTTTCCGCGGGGAATTTGCGAAAAAAAATTTCGGCGTTTTCTTGAAAAATTTCCGCCGCCTTTATAAATTTATTTTCATGAAAAAACGCTACAAATTCCTTCGCAAAATTTTGTACAGCCGGATGATTTTTACGTTCCTTCTGCTTGCGCTGCAAATTTTTATTCTGGTGGGAACGCTGCTGAAATTTACGCCGTACTTTTTTTATTACGTGGGCGTGAGCATTTCGCTGAGTTTTTTGTGTGCAGTTTTCATTTCAAACCGCGAAACCAAAAACGAATTTAAAATCGCCTGGATGATTCCGACAATGCTTTTTCCCATCGTGGCAATCTGCCTTTACGCATACGCCGCACTGAACGCAAAAAACAGCCGTATAAAAAACCGCATCGCCGAATCCAGAAAAAAATCCGCCGAATTCCTGCCCCATTCAGAAATTTCCGCAGAATTTTCCGACGTAAAGGATCTGGCGTTTTATTTAAGCGAACGGTGCGGTTTTCCGTCCTACGAAGATTCCCGCGTGGAATATTTTTCGTGCGGAGAAAATTTTCTGCCTGATTTTTTAAACGAAATCCGCCGCGCAGAAAAATTTATTTTCCTGGAATTTTTCATCATCAATCCTGATTCATGCTGGGACGAAATTCTCGGCGAACTGAAAAAAAAATCCGCGGAAGGAGTGGAAATCCGCGTGCTTTACGACGGAATCGGTTC
Source organism: uncultured Treponema sp. (assembly GCA_964483515.1). GTDB lineage: Bacteria > Spirochaetota > Spirochaetia > Treponematales > Treponemataceae > Treponema_D. Next base: position 5,014 of record CAZACA010000127.1, on the reverse strand, counting down.
GGTTTACACGTCCACAAAAGCGTATCAGAAATTTCTGGAAGGATTCGGAATCCGCGCAAAAATTTATACGCCGCTTTTTCCCGTGCTGAATTTGCAGCAGAATAACCGCGACCACAGAAAAATTGCAGTTTTCGACGGAAAAATTGCGTACACGGGCGGACTGAACATTGCAAACGAATATTTTAACGCAGGAAAAAACCGTTTTTCGTACTGGAAAGATTCGGCGGTAAAAATTTACGGCAACGCGGCAAAATCATTTACGGCGCTTTTTTTGCAGACGTGGAATCTTGTAGAAAAATCCGCGGAAAATTATTCGCACTACTTTCCGGAAATTTCCGCGGAAAAAAATTGTGCCCTTTCCATTCCATACGGAGGCGACGCTTACGACGAAACCGGTGTGGCGGAAAATATCTGCCTTTACATTCTGGGCAAGGCAAAAAAATCCGTGTGCATTACGACGCCGTACATAATCGTGGACAATCAGCTGAAAAACGCACTGATTTTTGCATCAAAGCGCGGAGTAAAAGTTTCGCTCATGGTTCCGTCAAAGCCCGACCATTTTCTGACTTTCTGCGTGGGAAAAACTTATCTGAAGACGCTCGCTGAAAACGGCGTGGACGTTTATCTTTATATGCCCGGATTCCTTCATTCAAAAATTTTTTTAAGCGACGACAGGATTGCTACGGTGGGTTCGGTGAATCTGGACTACAGGAGCCTGTGCCATCATTTTGAATGCGGAACGGTTCTGACGGGAAATTCGTGCATAAAGGAAATTAAGCGTGATTTTGAAATTACGAAACTTTCGTGCAGAAAAATGGAAAAAGGCGACTATGAAAAACTGCCGCTTAAGGTAAGATTTTTCGGAAGGTTGTTCAGAATATTCGCTCCTTTAATGTAGAAGTGCAATACAACTAGATGCCGAACTAAGATGCTTTTCTGCGATGAACAACTCGAAGAACAACAAAGAAGCCGAACAAAAGATGCCAAGGTAGAACCAGAACATCAAAGAAGCGATTATACCAATCCATAAGGACTCTTAATGGATTCACATAAAGCCAATCCACTTCTAAAACACTTGCACCCTTTGTGCCTGTATTTATACCGCCGAATTTTTTTTTAGTCAAGCCAAAATCGAAAAAAATTTAAATTTTCATCAATTTCCGGATGAAAACTCACAGCCGTTTGGTTAGAAAATCGAACCGCTACGATTTTTCCGCCGCAGGTTGCAAGAATTTCCACGCCGTTTTCCACGCTTTCGATGAACGGAGCACGAATGAAGGTCATGGGAATTTTTCCGAGCGAACCGAAATTTTCTTCCGCAAAAAAACTGCCTAACTGCCGTCCGTATGCATTCCGCCTGACGCAGACAGGAAGCGTTCCGAAGTGAATCCGGTCGTCGTTGCAAATTTTTTTCGCCAGCAGAATCATTCCTGCGCAGGTGCCCAGAACTTTCGTTCCGCCGAGAATCCGTTCTTTCAGCGGGCCGAACATTTCCAGGTCGTGCAGAAGTTTTCCCTGAACCGTACTTTCTCCGCCGGGAAGAATGAGTGCATCGAAGGATTTCAGCAGATCGGATTTCTGCCGCAACTCCACAAAAGGCGCGCCCAGTTCCGAAAGAATTTTTTCGTGTTCCGCAAACGCACCCTGCAGCGCAAGAACTGCAACTTTTTTCATTTTCCGCGCTCCGCCATGAGAATTTCGATTTCGCTTTCGTTGATTCCCACCATCGCTTCGCCCAGGTCTTCAGAAAGTTCTGCAATGAGTTTTGCATCGCGGAAATTCGTTACTGCCTGAACGATTGCCGCCGCACGTTTTTTCGGATTGCCCGATTTGAAAATTCCTGAACCGACGAAAACTCCTTCCGCGCCCAGCTGCATCATCAGTGCCGCATCCGCCGGAGTTGCCACGCCGCCCGCCGCAAAATTCACTACGGGAAGCTTTTTGTTTTCATGAACGAACTGAATCAGCTCAAAGGGAACCTGAAGATTTTTTGACGCTTCGTAAAGTTCATCGCCGCGCATTGAAGAAATTCTTGCAATTTCACCGTTCATTTTCCGCATGTGCCGTACCGCCTGAACGATGTCGCCTGTTCCCGGTTCGCCTTTCGTCCTTATCATGGATGCGCCTTCGCCGATTCTCCGCAGCGCTTCACCCAGATCACGGGCACCGCACACAAACGGAACGCGGAAATTTTTCTTTTCGATGTGAAAAACGTCATCCGCGGGAGAAAGGACTTCGCTTTCGTCAATGTAGTCGATTTCAATGGCTTCAAGAATCTGCGCTTCCACAAAATGACCGATCCTGCATTTCGCCATGACCGGAATGGAAACCGCCTCCTGAATTCCCTTTATCATTTTCGGGTCGCTCATCCGCGAAACTCCGCCCGCCGCACGGATATCTGCCGGAATTCTTTCCAGCGCCATTACCGCACACGCACCCGCTTCTTCCGCAATCCGCGCCTGTTCCGGTGTGGTTACGTCCATGATTACGCCGCCCTTAAGCATCTGGGCGAGATTTTTGTTCAATTCGTATTGTTTTGCAGATTCCATAGTTGCCTCCGAACGAAGCGAATCCTAGCGCGAATCTGGTACTAACGAAATATTCAGTTTTAAATAATTTGCATAATGCCAGATTTCTTTCTCCGCGAAATTTTACCAAACTATCGTTAGTTTTCCGCCGAAATTCCCGCAAAAAAGCGCAAATTTAACTTCCGTTCGTTAATTCAGCAAGTAATCCGCGGCAACCTTCCATTACGTCGCAAAAAGTTTCGTCAAAATTTCCGGTGTACCACGGATCGGCAATTTCACCGCTGCGCCCGCAATGTTCCAGAAGAAGGCTCACTTTTTTCTGCACGTCGTTTCCGCAAATCCGTTTTATTCCGCGCAGATTTTCTTCGTCCATGGCGATTATCATGTCGTAGAATTCGTAGTCGCGTACGGTCATTTTCTGCGCCCTGTGAAAATAAACCGGAACGTTCATTTCGCGAAGTTTCTGCACGGTTCCCTGATGCGGCGGATTTCCAATTTCTTCCGAACTGGTTGCCTTTGAATCGATTAAAAATTCGTTTTTGCGGCCCGATTTTTCCGCAAGAAATTTCATGACGAATTCAGCCATGGTGGAACGGCAGATATTTCCGTGACAGACGAAAAGGATTTTTTTCATGGCGCGAGTCTAGCACAAAATCCGTCGGCTGTAAAAAAATTGTTGCGATTTTTTTTTGCGAATGGTATACCCTTTCCATGCAAAAAATTTTTTTGGATTCACGGCGGATGGACGAAAGCGCGCGGAAAAAATTTTTCGTCACTGAAGAAATCATGATGGAAAATGCGGCGGCTGCTCTGGAAAAATCCGTGCTGAAAAAAATTTCCCGCAGAAGGCAATACATGAACCGGCCCACAGTTCTGATTCTCGCGGGCAAAGGAAACAACGGCGGCGACGGATATGCCCTGGCACGAAAACTGTGCAGCAAAAAAATTTCAGTCGTCGTGTGCGCGGTGGACGAACCAAAAACTGAACCGGCAAAAAATCAGGCAGTCCGCGCAGAAAAATCCGGTGCAGTAAAAATCGATGCAAACGAACTCGATTCATTCGCGGAAGAAAAATCCTTCGACCTGTGCGTGGTGGTAGACTGCATTTTCGGCGCAGGATTCAGGCTGCCTTTAGACGAAAAATCCCGTGCGGTAATTCAGGCGGCAAACGGAATCGATGCGTACAAAATTTCCTGCGACGTTCCCAGCGGAATCGATAAATTCGGAAACGGAAAAATTGCATTCCGCGCAGACGAAACCATTTCATGCGGCACAAAAAAAATCTGCCACACCGGCGACGATGCAAAAATTTTCTGCGGAAAAATAAAATCGTGCAGCCTGGGAATTTCGCGGACGAATTATCAGGGCGGATTTCTGCCTGACGCGTTCCTTCTGGAAAAAAAAGATTTTCGTCTTCCCCTGCGGAAAAAAATTTCAGCGCATAAAGGCGACTTCGGGCACGCTGCAATAATTTCGGGCGAAAAAAAAGGCGCATCAAAAATCGCGGCAAAAGCGGCATTTTCTTTCGGTGCGGGACTCGTAACTCTGGTGGGCGCAAAAAAATCTTCCGACGAAATCATGACGTCAAAAAAAATTCCTGAAAACGCAAACGCAATTCTTTTCGGAACAGGATTCGGCCGCGGAAAAAAATCGGCAGAAAAATTTTTTTCGTTACTGGCGGAAAAAAAAGAAATTCCCTGCGTGCTGGATGCGGATGCATTTTACTACGACGAAATCGATTCAGTTTTAAAGGCGCGGAATTCGGCGGCGACGATTCTTACTCCCCATCCGAAGGAATTTTCGGTGCTGCTTGAAAAATGCGGAATGGGAAAATTTTCCGTGGAAGGCGCAAAGGAAAACCGGTTTGAACTTGCACGAAAATTCGCAGAAAAATTTCCGCAGACGGTTCTGATTTTAAAAGGCGCGGTGGTTCTGATTGCAAAATTTTCCGCGGAAAAAAATCGCACGGAAATTTTTTTCAATCCGCTCGGAACGGTTGCGCTGGCAAAAGGCGGTTCGGGCGACGTTCTTTCGGGACTTGCGGTTTCGCTTCTGGCGCAGAAATTTCAGCCCGTTGACGCAGCGATTTCCGCTTCCCTTGCCCATGCCCTGGCTTCTGGAAAATTCAAAAAAAATTTTTCGCTTACACCAAACCGGCTGATAAAAAAAATCCGCAGCCTGGAGGAAAAAAAATGAAATACGTTTTTCAGTTTGCAGTAATAATTTCGGTTTCGTTTGCAGGGGAAATTTTAAATGCAATTTTGCCGTTTCCGATTCCCGCGAGCATTTACGGAATGGCGATTTTATTTCTGCTTTTAAAATCCGGTGCGCTGAAAATTTCGCAGGTAAAGGACGCTTCGGATTTTCTGCTTTCGGTCATGCCCGTGATGTTCGTGCCGTCAAGCGTTGCGCTGATGACTTCCGCGGAAATTTTAAAAAAATTCGGCGTGCAGTTTTTTGTCATTGCGGTGGTTACGACTTTTTCG
>CAZACA010000126.1:0-5887 GCA_964483515.1 uncultured Treponema sp. | reverse complement strand
AACGGCTTTCCCTGACAAAAACGGCGAATATGTTCTGGTTTCGGGCAATCAGATGGGCGCACTTCTGGCGGATTACGTCCTGCTTTCAAAAAAAGAATTCGGCAAAATGCCTGCAAATCCGGTTTTAATCCGTTCCATCGTAACTTCTCCGTTCGTTGATTCCGTGGCGAAATCTTATGGCGTAAAAGTCAAGGAATGCCTCACCGGTTTCAAGTGGATTGCATACGACGAAGGACAGATGGAAAAAAGCGGCAGGGAAAATTACGCGTTCGGTCTGGAAGAAAGTTACGGTTACCTTGTGGAAACTCAGGTTCGCGACAAGGACGGAATTTCCGCGGCGGCAATGTGTGCCGAAATGACGCTTTACTGGGCAAGCAAAGGCAAATCCCTTCTGGACAGGCTGAACGAAATGTACAAGGAATTCGGGCTTTTTGAAGACCGCGCCATCAGCAGATATTTCCCCGGAATTCAGGGACCGAAAATCATGGGCGGAATCATGACGAAACTCCGCACCGAAGGACTTTCCGCGCTGGGTGGAAAAAAAGTCGTAAAAATCCGCGACATTCAGCAGCAGGTTGAATTTGATCCGGCGAATCCGTCAGACAAAAAAAATCTTCCCTGGCCCAAAAGCAACGTTCTGCAATTCGTTCTGGAAGGCGGAACGATTGTCAGCGCACGACCAAGCGGAACTGAACCGAAAATAAAATTTTACATTAACAGCACGGTTCCTGTGGCGGAAAAAACTGACCTGGCGCTGGAAAATGCACGAAAAGAAGCGGACGAACTCTGCGCGAAAATTTCGGCTGAAATAAATTCCGTTCTGGATTCGGCAAAATAATCATGCTGAATTTTTAACGGAAAAAAATTCTTTTTACGCGGGCTGCCGTAAAAAAAATGCGGCGGCCTTTTTCATTCCTGGAAAGAGCATAATTCATGGACAGAAAATCCCTAAAAAAAATCAAAAAAATCGCTGAAGAATTCCGCGGAGGAAAAATTTTCGTTGCGTTCGACACGGAAACGACCGGATTGCAGAAAGAATGCGGTTCGATTATTGAAATCGGTGCGGTGAAATTTAACGCTGACGGAATCTTGGGCGAACCGTTTGACGCGCTTTTAAAGCCTCCCGTCTGCATTCCGCCTTTCGTGGAAAAACTCACGGGAATTACGAATCAGAGCGTTTGCAGTTGCCCCACGGCTTCGGAAATTCTGCCTGAATTCATGAAATTTCTGGGCGGCGAAAAAACGATTCTGGTAGCGCACAACGCAAATTTCGACATGGGATTTTTAAACGCTGAACTTGAGCGGCTGGGCATGGAAAGCGTAAAAAATTCCGTGGTGGACACGCTGAAATCCGCCATCTGCCTTTATCCTGAATTCCGCGGCGAAAGCGAAAAAGGTCAGTACAAATTGCAGAATCTGGCGAAACGATTCGGCATAGAAGTTTTTGCGGCACACAGGGCAAGCGACGATGCCAGAGTTTGCATGGAATTGTTCAAGAGAATCGTGTTTGATTCCGAAAATAAAATCGTGGAAGAGAAAAGCGGCGTTCAATTTTAAGCTAGAGGATTTGTTTTATGGAAAAATGGAAGGGGTTTCAAAAAGGAGTGAATTTGGGCGGATGGCTTTCCCAGTGCAGCATGAAAAAAGAACATCTGGAATTTTTCATCGGCGAAAGCGACATCCGTAAAATTTCTGAATGGGGATGCGACCACGTGCGGCTTCCTTTCGACTACGAAATTTTGCAGGACGAAGACGGAAATTTAAAACCGGACGCATTTTTATACATTGACCGGTGCGTTTCCTGGTGCGAAAAATACGGGCTGAATGTCGTGCTTGATTTGCATAAACCGCAGGGCTACATTTTTTCCGCGGGAACAATCAAAGATTATTTTCTTCACAACGAAAAAATTATCGTGCAGTTTTTAAACGTCTGGATTGCCATTTCAAAACGATACGGCACAAAATCCGAAAACATTGCATTCGATTTAATAAATTTCATCGTCAAAAAAGAAGAATTTTCCGCGTGGATGAACATTGCAAAAAGTGCAGTTTCCGTAATCCGCGTTTTTGCGCCCTACACGAAAATCATCGTCAGCGGACACACTTACGGTCACGTTCTTGCCATTCCCGAAATCGAAAATTTTTACGACGAAAACATCGTCTACGGATTTCATTGCTACGAACCCACCATGTTTACGCATCAGAACGCCTACTGGACGCCCTACATTCCGCAGAATATCCGCGTGGAATTTCCTGAAGAAAGCGAAAATTATCTGGCAAAAATGACTGAAAAAGATGCGTTTTATTACCGTACCATGAATTTTACGCGACCCGATTTATTCGGCGACGGATATTTTGAAAAACTTTTTGAAAACGTGGTGGAATTCGCTGAATCAAGGGGAAGTTTCATTTACTGCGAAGAATTCGGTGCCATCGAAAACGCGCCTAAAGATTCCACGGTAAAATGGTTCCAGGCGATTCACGGTGCATTTGAAAAATTCGGCATCGGACGCGCGGTCTGGACGTACAAGGAAATGGATTTCGGCCTGACGAATTCAACGCGGGATGAAATTCGCGACGAAATCATAAAATGCCTTTAATCATTCAAACGGATAAACTACGCCCCATTCTTTCCGCAAACCGTCCATAATTTCCATGACGCGGATTGTTTCGGCGTGGGGCATAAAGTCGGTTTCGGTTTTTCCCTGAGCGATGGCTGCGGCGCATTCCTGAACTTCGTATTCGTAGCCTGAAATTTGCGGCGGCGTTTCGTAGAATTTCTGCGTTCCGTCGTTCAGAATTACGCGGATTCCTTCGCAGTTATTTATGTTTTCAAATTCGATTCTGCCTTTCGTTCCGTAGAGAATTCCTTTTTTGTCCGTGTTTGCAGCGGCATTGCTGTGCAGAACGGCTGTTTTTCCGTCGGCAAAGGAAATTAAAACGGAATTTGTCCTGTCTACGCCGTCGGAATTTTTGGTGCAGCATGATTTTACGGACGAAATTTCCGAATGAATTGCCATCAGCGCGAAATTTATGGTGTACACGCCCAGATCCAGCAGCGCCCCGCCCGCAAGTTCGCGTTTTTGCAGACGTTCTTTTCCGCTTAATTCGTAGCCCAGATTTGCCGTCAGCGAAGAAATTTCCCCCGCGACTCCTGAAGAAATTATTTCGTCCAGCACGAACCGCATGGGCATGAACCGCGTCCAGATTGCTTCGGAAATAAAAAGATTCCGTTTTTCCGCGTAATCAATGATTTTTTTCGCCTGAACGGAATTCGCAGTGAACGCTTTTTCGCACAGAACATTACGGCCGTTTTCAAGACAAATCATGCAGTCAGTGTGGTGCCGCGAATGTGGAGTTGCAATGTAAACCAGATCGATTTTTTCGTCTTTTGCCAGCGCTTCGTAACTTCCGTAAAAACATTTTGCGCCGAATTCCCTTGCAAACGATTCCGCTTTTTCCGCCGTCCGCGAAGCCACCGCATAAAGTTCCACGCCGTCCATTTTTTTTACGGTCGCTGCCATTTTGTGCGCAATGCTTCCGGTTCCGATTATTGCAAAATTCATTTTTCCTCCGATTTTTCCGCGTCTAGTCCGTTTCCACCACCGATGCATCAAGATTTACTGAAATGTTGTAACTTCTTCCGTCCACAGTCGAAACCGATTTTACGATTTCATAGTCGCCCACGATAAATTTCACGGAATGATTTCCCTGAGTCGTGTAAAACTGCTTGACCGGCGCCGTAAATTCCTGATCGTCAAAAATAATCCGCGTTTTTTCAGGAGCAATCAGCCGGATTATGGGCTTTATGTCGCGCAAAAGAACTTCCAGTTCCGCGATTTTTCCCTGTTCCACCGTAACCGTGCGGAGTTCGTTGCGATAAAAATTGCTGACAATGCTTACGTCGTGCTTTCCCGTGGCAACCAGCGCATTTTTTTTGTCTAAATCGGTCTGCTTTCCGTCCACAAAAACAGTAATTTCCTTTAAGTCGCCGTCGGGTGAAACCGGTTTCAGCGAAATGAATCCTTTGTCGGACAAAATCGGTCTGGCTGAAACGTCGAATTTCGCCTTTGTAATGGAATTGCTCACGCCTTTCATGGCAAGCTGCAGCCTGAAAAAAACGAAATTCACGTCATCCGCGGAAATTATCTGCGTCAGCGTGGAAAATGCGTCGTCCTTTATTGAATGATTTTTTACGAGGGGAATTTTTATGTTGGCACTCAGACTTTCGCCGAACGTTCCGATTTCGCGCTTTTCGCCTGAATAATCGGTGATTTTTTCGCCCGGCAGCGGAGAAACATCCGTGTAAATCGACCACGCCACCGAATCCCGCCATTCCGCCACGATTTTCGGCACTTTTATGGAAATTTCCACGCCTTCGATTAACGTACGGTCCTGCGGCAACTCCACGACAATTACATCGTTCACGCCGGATTCCACGGATTTTCTGTCGGATTCATTTTCCAGCCGAATAACTTCTGTTTTATGAACGCGAAAAGTTTCTGAATTCGCCGCAAAAAAAAGCGACGCAGCCAGAAAAGTCAGCGTAAAAAGATTTTTTCGTGGGGAAAATGGTTTCATGAGCGCAATTATAATATCAAAACTTGCGGTTTTCTACTTTTTTTTTCGCTTTTACTGCTTTTTTAAATATTTTTCAGGGTCGAGGGGTTCGCCGTTCTGCTTGATTTCAAAATGCAGATGAGGTCCCGTCGTCATTCCGGTAACTCCCACTTCGCCGATTTTTTGCCCTTTCCGCACGTCTTCGCCTTTTTCCACCGAAATTCTGCTCAAATGCGCGTACAGGCTTTCCATTCCGTTGGGATGATGAACAATAACATAGTTTCCGTAAACCGGATTTCCGCGTTCCACAGTTTTAATTTTGCCTTCCCTGCACGAAAGCACGCTGCTGCCAACGGGTGACGCCAGGTCGATTCCTTTGTGCGTGTGAAATTTTCCCGTAATCGGACTCTGCCTTTTTCCGAACGACGAAGTGAGCACGCTTTTTTCCAGCGGCATGGCAAGTCCTGGAATTAAAAAATAAGCCCTCAGCGACGAACTGAATTTTGCGCCCCACAAAAAATAAAATTTTCTGCCGTTCACCGTCAGAAGCGGAACAGTCTGCTCACCGTTTTCGTCAGTTCTGCGGATTTCGTTCTTGTATTCGCTTGAAATTAAAAGTTCCATGGCAGTCTGCGGAATTTCAGGCACAAAAATTCCGTCCGCGGAAGAAAGAATCAGTTTTTTTCCACGAATTTCCGCGGAACTTTCTGCAATGGAATTCAGCGTGGAAAGCGTTTCCTGCCGGATGCTGCAACGGGCTGCAAGCGTTAAAACCGTGTCATCATTTTGCGCGGTGTAAGCATAAAAAGTCGGCGATGCTGATTTTCCGCTGAAAAAATCCCTGCTGTTTTGCTGAACGTCTTCCTGATATTGCGCGAAAACCGGATTCCGCGACTTTAACTGAAGAATTTCGGGATAATCCTGCGCGAAAAGTTTTGCCGAAAAGAAAAAAAATGCAAAAATCAGTCGTAATTTCATTTTTCTTCCGAAAATCCGCAAAAAAAAAGGCTGCCCAAAAAACTGAACAGCCGATTTTTAATGCAACGGAACGTTACGCTTCGGAAATCGCTCCGACAGGGCAAACTCCTGAGCACGAACCGCAACTTACGCATGAATCCGCGTTGATTTCCCTTTTTCCGTCTGATTCGGAGATTGCTTCAGAAGGACATTCGCTTTCGCACGCGCCGCAGTTGATGCAATCCGATGAAATTTTGTAAGCCATATTTTTACCTCGATTTGTGTGTGATACGCAAAAGAATAATCCAAGTCGGTTAAAAATGCAATATTTCTTTTTTTGACGGCTTTTTTTTGTGCCGGAGAAATTAAA
>CAZACA010000125.1:0-5904 GCA_964483515.1 uncultured Treponema sp. | reverse complement strand
TGGATTTGCCGGGCGGCGACCTGGAATCCCTTTCCCCTGAAGAAGGCGTGCCCGAAGAACCGGCGGAAACGTTTGACACGAGCGACATTGACGGTCTGGATTTTTCTGCGGACGACGGCGGCGACTTTGCTTTGGGCGAAGTTTCAGCGGAAGACGACGAATTCAGCATTCCGGGATTTTCCGATACGGCTCAGGCTGTCATGCCGAAAAAAACGGAAACGGTTCAGCAGAATTCATCGGAAGACAAACCGAAAAATACTTTTACCGACGCGGAATACAAAAAATTTCAGAAGAACCTGGCGACTTATCCGCTTAACGTCCGCATTGCACTGGAAGATTTTGTCGTAAAGAACGAATTTACCGATGATGCAATTTTCGGCGTTCTGGAAAAAGTTTTGCGGAAGGCTCCGGCGCGGCAGGTTGCTTCAGAACTGGAAAAACTTCTGGACATTTCCCTGGACGTTCCCCGGGATTACGAAAAGCGTTCGGCGGCTGAATACGAAGCGTACAAAAAATCGCTGGAATATCAGCTTAAAAACAGAATCATTCCGGGCGCAATCCTTACGGCGGTGGCAGCGGTGGCAATTTTCTGCATTTTCACGCTGACGAATAATTTCGTTTACAAACCGCTCAGGGCATCGTCACTTTACAAGCAGGGTTACGCGCTTCTGGAAGACGATCAGTATCCGCAGTCCGAAGAACGGTTCAATCAGGCGCTGACTTACCGGCCCGTAAAAAACTGGTTCTTTAAATTCGCGGAAGGATACAGAAGTCACCGGCAGTACGACCGTGCCCGCATGATGTATCGTGCAATCGTTCAGCGCTACAATCACGACAAAAAAGCCGGACTGGACTGGGCGAAAATGGAAGCGGAAGATCTGTACAATTACGAAGAAGGCGAGCGGATTATAAAGCGTGAAGTTCTGGATTATCACATAAACGATGCGGATGCGATTCTGGCTCTGGGCGATTTGTATCTGGACTGGGCGACGGACAAGGACGAATCGAAATTCGCGGAAGCAAAGGAACAGTACGATCTGCTCACGAATCTTTACGGACAGAATAATCTGTATCTTTCGCGGCAGATGCGTTACTTTATCCGCACTGATAATCTGCGGCAGGTTCTGATTTACAAGGAAATTTTCCGCGGACAGAAAAAAGCCGTTTCGCCTCAGGATCAGGTGGAATTAAGCGGATACCTTCTGGACAAACGCTACGGAAAACTTCGTCCGTCGGAAGAAAACCTGCGCTCATCCATTGAAGACGTGCGAAAAATGCTTGAAAGTGCCCTGACTGCTTCTCCTTCCGACCCCATTGCGCTCTACAACATGGGACGATATTTTGTGGCGACCAGCAACCGGCCGTCTTCCGTAAAAATGCTTGAAGCATCCGTCGGATTATTTGAAAAGCAGACGAAGCGGAACAAACGCGACACGTACAAATACATCAACGCCTACAGGCTTCTGGGCGAACAGAAACGGAACGCACACGAATATCTCACCGCGGAAGAATTGTACGGAAAAGGAATTGCAATTTTTGAAAACGAACGGAATTCCAGCGGATTTGAAAGCGACGAAAACATCGGCAAACTTTATTCGGATTTGGCCGACCTGGATTATTTTGTTTCAGGCGACAACGATGCGGCTCTGGCAAACTACGAAAATGCCGTGAACAACAAGCACGACACTTCATCAGTCCGGTACAGAATCGGATACATCCAGTACCAGAAGCAGAATTATCCTGCTGCCCTCGGTTCGTTTATCCGAAGCCGCGACACCAACGAAAGCGACACGCATCTTCTTCTTGCCCTGGCGAACACGCTGAGTTTAAGCAATGACAATTACGTTGCCCGGGGATACTACGAGAGGCTTCTGTCGATTCTGGGCGTAGAAAAAGAAAAATACAACGTAGTTCTTCCGCAGATTCGCGAAGACCACGCTGACCTGGTGGACACGTACATGAAGGCTTCCAACAATCTGGGCGTAACTTTTGCGCGGATTGCAAAAACCACCGGCGACAGTTCCATGAATGCGAAATCCATCGTGAATCTTCAGGAAAGTCTGCGCGCCTGGGATGCCATGACAAGAAATCAGGCGACCATGATTCGGCTGGACGGCTCAAATCTGGCGGAACAGAACGTAAAGTACATTACGCATCCGATTCCGGGCTACGAACCTGAAATTTACACTGAAATTCCGCGGCTCCTGTACGGCGAAGAAGGATTTCAATAATGGCTGATTTCCACTTTTCGCGGAAGTACAGCGGAATAATTTCACGTCAGAAATTCATCGGCATGGCGAAAGAAATTTTCCGCAAGTCCATTCATTTGTGCAGCGCGTTCATTCCCACGCTTCTGGAAATTGCACGGTGGCAGGTGCTTCTGGTGCTTTTCATTTGCGTGGTTTTTTATTCGGCGGCGGAAATTCTCAGGCTGAACGGAAAGGAAGTTTTTCTGGTTTCGGCGGTAACTGAAGCGGCGGCAAGAAAACGCGACGAAAATAAATTTGTGCTCGGTCCCGTGACCCTTGTGTGCGGAATAATTTTTTCTGCGCTTCTGTACGAAAAACTTCCGGCGGCAATCGGAATTTATGCGCTGGCTTTCGGCGACGGTCTGGCAAGTCTGTCCGGAAAACTTTTCGGCAGGGTGACGCTCCCTTTTACGCGCGGAAAAACCGTGGCAGGAAGTTTGACCTGTTTTGCGGCGATTTTCGTTTCGTGCTTTCTGGCGTGCAGATTTTCGGCGGAACAGTTCAGTGCGGACATCGTTCAGGTTTCCCTTGCAGTTGCTTTCTGCGGCATGGTCATCGAAGTCCTTCCGCTGAAAGATTTTGACAACGTGCTCATTCCCGTTCTCCTCGGCGAAGTGGCGACAAAACTTCTGTATTAGTCCCAGTTGTCCGCGATAAAGTGAATGGTCTTTAAATAAACGATTCCCCCCGAAATGCAGAAAATTCCGGCGACAAAAAATTCCAGCCAGCAGTCGGTGCTGCATAAAATTCCGTAGCCCAGCGCAAGCAGAAAAAGTCCCAGCGATTTTACGTAGAGTTCCTTTATTCCGCGGGAGTACGCTTCCACCAGAATCGAAAGCAGTGACGATAAAAAAATAATCACCCTCAGCGAAACGAAAAGTCCTTTAAATCCCCAGAGCATGGTGCAGCTTGAAGTGGTAACCGTCGTGTTCATGGGATAAAGCATCCCGAAAATGCAGGCGGTGGCAAGCAGGATTACGATGTTCCGTTCGGCGTACTGAAGTTCCGCGGCTCCCGAAAAAAGCGACGCAAAAAAAACGCTTAACGGTGCAAGAATTCTTCCGGCGGAAACGATTCGTCCCAGCGTGATTAAAAAAAGCGAATTCGTTTTCCACAGACCGAACATGGGCAAAAAAATCCGCGTGCCTTCAGCAATGCAGCTTAAAATCAGTCCTGAAAAAAATAAAATTTCCAGCGACGGAGTTTTTTCAAATCCTTTGTAAAGTGAAACGGAAAGCACGATGGAAAAAATTCCGAAGAGAAAAATTGACGCTGCGGTTGCCTTAAAATTGTACGGACACAAAAAATCGGCAGGAAAAAGAACGAACGTGCGCACGGGATTTGCAGGCGGAACGATGGCTTTTTTTGCGGCGGCGATGATAAAAAAAATTGATTCGGCGGAAAAAATTACGGAACTTAAAATTATCAGGAAGAAAAAAATTCGGTTGCGGTTTTTGATTGTCATGGCAAGAGGATACTCCGTCTGATTCGTTTTTTCAACAACGATTTTTGCGGAATTTTCTGCGCGCGCTAAAGAAAAAAAAAATTCTTCCGAAAATTTACTGAAAGCGAAATTCGTTTTTTTGGGAGGAAAATGTGAAAAAAATTTTGGGCGCTGTTTTGATTTTTTTTGCGGCGGCGGCTTTTGCGGGCGACGTTGCTTCTTTTGACGACATCGGCTTTTCTTCCGACGGAAAAATTTACATTTTCGGACAGTACGGAAAATACGACAGAACCTACGAACCGTGGGCGGAAATTTTTACGGTGGACGTTGCCGAAAACGATTTTGTAAAGGGCGAAATTTTCAGGACGAAAGCAGGCGAAGTTTCCGCGGACATTTCAGGAAAGGCAGCCTACGAAAATTTAAAGGCATCCAGCAGCTGGAAACTTGCAAAATACGGCGCAAAACCTTCCACCAGCGAAACGCTCCTGTACCTGCGCGAATCCGAAACGAAATCTCCCACGGATGAAATCGTCTTTAAAGATTTTGAAGGCTCTTCGTCATCGGCGGAAATTTTTTATCACGTGCGGCTCGTTCCTGAATTTGAAGGCAGCGGAAAAAACTGCAGGTCGAAATTTTTCATCGACGTAACGAAAAAAGATTCAGCGGGAAATCTGGTAACGTCGTTTAAAGTCGGCACGCCGGATTTCAGGCGGAAAGGAATCACGGGCTACCAGATCGAAAAAATTTTCACGGACAAATCGGGCAAAAGCCTTCTGTTTGTCGTGCGGAAAACTCTGGAAGACGACGCCGGAACTTCCATCCGCTACATGGTCGAAGCCATCCGCATAAAATAATTTTTGCCGAACGCCTGATTTTTTTTCGGGCGTTTTTTTTGCTTCACGAATTTTTTTCCAGCGCCGCTTTCACGCCTAAAAGTACGAGTTCGGGGATGATTTCGTCGAAAATATTTTCCGCGGAAAAAAGTCTTGAAAATCCGCCGGTTGCCACGACGAACGGTTTTTCTCCGCCGAAAATTTGCGTCCGGATCTGCGAACAGAATTCTTTTACTGCGCCCACCGAGCCGAAATAAATTCCTGACTGAATGGCTTCGATTGTGGACGAACCGCAGATTTTTTTCGCCTGCACGATTTCCACCTGGGGAAGTTTTGCCGTTCCCGTTGCCAGCGCGCCCACGGAAATTTTCAGCCCGGAAAGAATTGCCCCGCCCAGATATTCGCGATTTTTCGTTACCACATCGATTGTCGTCGCCGTTCCCATGTCCACGATTACGAGATTTTTCTGCGGAAACAGTTCCACCGCACCCATTGCCGCCACGATTCTGTCTGCACCGATTTCCCGCGGATTGTCGTACCTGATTTTCAGCCCGGATTTAATTCCCGCATGAACGAAAAGCGCTTCCGTGGAAAAATATTTCGTAAACGAATTTGCCAGGGAATGATTGATGGACGGAACCACGCTGCAGCAGGCGATTTTTTTTACCTGGCGCGGATCAAAACCGTTTTCGCGGATTACCGAACGCAAAAAAATTCCGAATTCGTCGGAACTGATTCCGGGTGTGGTCATTTTGCGGAATTGCAGGACGAGCCTGTCGTTTTCAAAAAGTCCGCCTTGAATCGTTGTGTTTCCTACGTCGACGGCAAGTATCATTTTTTTCCTCGATTTTTTTGACTGAAGTACAGGGGAAAGCAGAGCCGAGTGGATTTTCGCCCAACAAAATAAAAATGTCAATTCGGCGGAAAGGAAATTTTCGGAAGCGGAAAACTACAGAATTTTTTTCATGTCATCCGCCACTGCAAGAAGAAATTTTTTCTGGTTTTCGGAAAGGGCAGAATACGCACGCACTAACTTTTGCAGATTTTCCTTCGATTTGGACGAAACCGAATTCTGTTCGCCCGTCACCAGATATTCCACGCTCGTGTTCAGCGTTTTTGCAAGCCGGACAGCCACATCCGCGGAAGGCATGCACGACTGACTGCTCACGTAACTGTCCAGCGCGCGTTTGGTGATTTCCGATTTTTCTGCGACTTCCCTGTTCGTCATGCCCGAATATGCGATTTCTTCCCTGAGTCTTGCCCGAAAATCCATGCCGCGAATGTACCAGAATCATGTCAATTTGTGCTTGATTTTTACAAAAAAGTGTTATATCGTCTGAACTCGGCAACATTATCCTGTTATAAACCGATTTTTTTT
>CAZACA010000124.1:0-6067 GCA_964483515.1 uncultured Treponema sp. | reverse complement strand
CAGATTCTTGCGCTCACCTTTACGAACAAGGCGGCAAAGGAAATGGAGGAACGAATCTGTGCGCTTACCGGGCGGAAACTGAAAAATCTTACGGTCAGCACTTTTCATGCGTTCGGCGTAAAAATTCTCCGTCAGGAATGCGCGCGGCTCGGTTACCGTGAAAATTTTTCGATTTACGACGAAAGCGACAAAAAATCCCTCATAAAGGAATCGGCGCGGGAACTGCAATTTTCGGCGGATTCCCTGGATCTGTACAAAATCAGCGTGCTTTTCAGCGACATAAAAACCGGGCGGAAAACGTGGTCGGCGGAATCGGACGGCTACAGGACGCTTTACGACGAATATCAGAAAGGACTGAAACTTTTTAACGCGGTGGATTTTGACGATTTAATCGTGCTTCCGATACGGCTTTTCCGCGAAAATCCCGATGTCCTTGCGTCGTACAAAAACCGGTTTAAATACATCATGGTGGATGAATTTCAGGACACAAGCCATCAGCAGTACGAATTCATGCATCTTCTGGCGGAAAAAAATATTGCGGTGGTGGGCGACGATGACCAGAGCATTTACAGCTGGCGCGGCGCGGATTTTCAGAACATCGTGAATTTTGAAAAAGATTTTCCGCACGTAACGGAAATCCGGCTGGAACAGAATTACAGGTCAACGGGAACAATTCTGGCAGCGGCAAACGGCGTAATCAGGCACAACACGAACCGGAAGGAAAAAGAACTCTGGAGCGGAAACGGAAACGGAAAGCCCGTCGAAATTTTTGCACCGGAAAACGAAGCGGCGGAAGCGGATTTTATTGCAGAATCGATTCTGGGAATCAGCGTGGAAGAAAAGCGCAATTATGACGATTTCGGCGTTTTAATCCGTGCAAATACGCAGAGTCGTGCCATTGAAGAAGCATTTCTTGAAAATAACATTCCTTATGTAATGAGCGGCGGAACGAGTTTTTTCGAGCGGAAGGAAATTAAGGACGTAATCAGTTATCTGCGCGTAATTGCAAATCATGACGACGACATAAATCTTCTGCGCATAATAAACACTCCGCGGCGGGGAATCGGCAGAAGCACCATTGAATCGCTGAATGAAGTGGCAGCAAATCTGGGCGAATCGCTCTGGGACGCAATTCAGTCGATTCTGTCGGCGGGCGAAAACGAATGTCCCTTAAGCGCAAAATCAAAGGCAGACCTGGAATCCTTCGTGCAGATAATCGAAAACGGAAAATCCCTTCTGGGCGGAAAAGGTCTGGCAAAAAAAGTCCGTGCGCTGGTGGAAGAAATCGGTTACTTTGATTATTTAATCGGCGAAAATCCGAAGAGCGAAAAATCAGCCAGATTCAAATACATGAACATCGAAAGCCTGATAAAAAGCATGGAGCAGTGGGAAAATAATCCGGATTACGAAGACACGGGCCTTTTCGCGTACCTGAACCGGATTACGCTGCTTTCGCGGGACGACCTGGACGATGACGCGGAAAAAGGCAAGGTAAATTTGATGACGGTTCATGCAAGCAAGGGACTGGAATTTCCCGTGGTTTTTATTGCCGGCGCAGAAGAAGGACTCATGCCCCACGCTCATGCAGTTGAAGAAGGCGGAGACAATGCAGTGGAAGAAGAACGCAGGCTTTTTTACGTTGCAGTGACCCGGGCGCGCGACAGGCTTTTCATTTCGTCATGCCGGCACCGCAGGAAAATCAACGCCACGGTGGAATGCGAACCGAGCCGCTTTCTGGACGAAATTCCTGAAAATCTGGTGGAATATCACGAGCCGTCAAAGGAAGTCAACGCGGAAACTGCCCACGAACTTTTACAGAATATGCTGAAAAACATGGCGCATCCCCGCGTTCCCAAAATTTAACTTTTTTTGCGTTTTTTGCGATAAAAATTCCGCGGAAAAATCATTCGGTTTTGTAACTGTCCACAATCGCCTGAACGGATTCGGAAAGCTGAAGGTTTTCTTCGGACTGGGCGGTGGCGTCGCCTGCAAAACTTTCCATCTGCTTTAAATTTCCTGCCGCCTGTTCCGTGCTGCCCAGAATTTCCGTGGCTTTTTCCTGAAGCATGGCAATCTGCTCTTCCAGAATCGAATTTTTAGTCTTGAGCTGGCTGGAAGAAACTGAAATCGCTTCGGAAGATTCCGCCATAATTTCCATCATGCTGCGGATTTTGTCCGATTCCTGCGTCTGTCCGTTGACCGTGGCGCGCATTTCGTGAAGCGACGAATCCATGACCTTGACTTTTTCTTCAAGCTGGTCGAATGCGTTGGACGAATCCACGGAAACATTTACCATGAGAGAAACGGAATTTTCGATGTTTTCCACCAGTTCCTTTATGGATTTTGTCTGCACCGCGGAATTTTCGGCAAGGCTGCGGATTTCGTTGGCAACTACGCTGAAACCTTTTCCGGCTTCTCCTGCGTGGGCGGCTTCAATGGCGGCGTTCATGGCAAGAAGGTTCGTCTGATTTGAAATTTCTGAAATTACGCGGTTTGCTTCGTCCAGCGTTTTCGTAAGTTCTTCGATTGCCTTGATTTTTTCAGTAACTTCCGCCTGTTTCTGCTTTCCGTCCTGAGTTTTTGCCACGATGTTCTTGTATTCTTCGGAAATGGCTGAAATATTGTCGTTTACCTGCTGAATGTTTCCTGCAATCTGCGAAACTGAATCCGACGTGTTCTGAATGGCTTCCTTCTGTTTCTGCGCCTTTTCGTCCAGTTCGATTACGGATTTTACGACCATTTCGATTGTTCCCGTTGCGTCCGTGGTCATTTCGGTCTGATTTTTCGCCTTGTCAAAAATGTCGTGAACCGATTTGCTCGCCGTGTCGATTAACGTGGTGTTTTCCTT
Organism: uncultured Treponema sp.; assembly: GCA_964483515.1. Lineage (GTDB taxonomy): Bacteria > Spirochaetota > Spirochaetia > Treponematales > Treponemataceae > Treponema_D. The sequence continues at coordinate 3,219 of CAZACA010000124.1, read as the reverse complement.
GTTCTGCTTTAAAAGCAGGTAGGAATTTTTGTTCAGCTTGAGGACGGCTTTTTTTTCGGTGGCAATCATGTCCTGAAGTTTCTGCATGATCAGATTGCACGCGCCGGAAATTTCACGCAGTTCCGTTTCGCCCTGTTCAGGAATCCGCGCAGTCAAATCGCTCGCTCCTCCTGCAATTTCTTTCATCCGTTTGGTTACGCCGTCGAATCCGCGGAAAAATTTCGTAATTGAACGGACGATGACAAGAATGCAGGCAACCGCAAGCACCAGACAGATTACCAGAATGATGACTTTCGCCTGATTCAGAATGTCGATGATTTCGCTTACGTCAAAGTCGCAGCCCACAAATCCGACTGATTTTCCGCCGCTGACAATCGGAGCGTAAATTGAAATTACGTTGCCCCATTCTTCGTTTTTTTCGATTTCTGAAACGACGAACTCTCTTCTGTCCATGGCAACGCGAATGTCCGCGAAAGAATCTTCCATGTTTTCTTCCGTTCCGATGGGAGAAAATTCGTCCTTGTCGTTGAAATCAGCGCTTCCGTCCACGATGTATTTGAAAAAATATCCGTTTGACGGAACCATCGTGTAAAGATATTTGCACTGGGTTTCGGTGCGGATGGCGTACATTTTGCGGAAAAGTTCTTCGTAATAAGGGTCGCTGTCGTCAAGGGAAGCGGCAAGTTTTTCAAATCGTGCAGGGTCGACGGCATTCATGGCGCGCTTTACGATAATCATTCCCTGCGTGGCAAAAACTTTCAGCGAAGAAGTTTTGATTTTGTTCAGTGCAACGATGGTGATGGTGGAAGAAATCAGGACGATGAAAAACGCAACTGTAAGCGTAAGTTTTACTTTATAAGACTGAAAAATTTTCATAACGATTAACTCCGTGCGGAACATTTTTTGTCCGCATGAAGTAATTTTATCACCGAATTCTGAAATTGCATAGAAATTTTCTTGCGGCAAAAAAATGCGTGGACTTTCGGGGCGCAGCGAAATATAATCCGTTCCATGAAAAAACCGGTTCATGCACTTTTGCTTTTTTTTGTTCTGACGGCAAAAATTTCCGCGGAAGGGAAAAATTCTTCTGCGGAAAAAATTCGCGCCATCCTTTCATCGATGAGTCGTGAAGAAAAAATTTCGCAGATTTTTCTGGTGAACGTGGAAGGAAACGAAAAATTTTCTCCCGTGGAATTTCATGCGGACGGAACTCCGGTTCTTCCGGGCGGCGTGCTTTTGTTTTCGTACAACATCGGCGGAACTGCGGCAAAAACAAAATCTTTCCTGAATTCCGTGAACGATTTTTACGGAAAAAATTCTGCGGTTCTGCCTTACGTTGCCCTTGACCAGGAAGGCGGAAGCGTGAGCCGTCTCCGCGGAATTACGGATTATCTTCCGTCGCAGAAAAAAATCGCTGAAAATTTTTCACCGGAGAGGGCAAAGGAAATTTATTCCGTTCAGGCGCGGCAGATGAAATCGCTGGGAATTTCGCTGAATCTTGCTCCCGTTGCTGAAGTTTCCGTTCCGTCCAACGAGCATTTTTTGCAGAACCGTTCGTTTGGTTTTGTGGGCGAAACCGTAGCGTATTCGATGGCGTGCATTCTGGCTTACGAAGAAAACGGCGTGGGCGTGGCGGTGAAACATTTTCCGGGCAACACGAATACCGATCCGCACACGGGACTTCCTGAAATCGGTTTGTCTGCGTCCGACGTGGAAAAATTTTTTCTGCTTCCGTTTGCGTTCGTTTTAAAGGCGAATCCGTCATGCGTTCTGATGAGTCATGCGCGGGTTTCGTCCATGGATTCGTCTCCGGCGGCGCTGAGCGATTTCTGGGTGGAAAAAATTCTGCGCGGGCGGATGAAATTTCCGGGACTTGTAATCAGCGACGACATTTTTATGGGTGCGCTTTCGGACAACGGATTTCCTCCCGAAGTTGCGGCGATTCGTGCGGTGGAAAGCGGCGTGGACGTAATCATGCTGAGCGAAAAAAAATTCTGGCCTGTGGCGGAAATTCTTCTGGCGCGGGCGGAAGAAAATCAGGATTTTGCAAAAAAACTTCTGGACGCGGAAAAAAAAGTAATTGAATTTAAAATCAGAAAAGGAATTTTAAAGTGAAGCAAATTCAGCGGAAAAAAAAACTTGGCGCGGAATCTTTCGATTTTTTTTACGGCGAAATTTTCGGCGGGCGATGGGAAAAATTGAAGCAGGCACTTTTGCGCGAAGGAAATCATTCGTCGGTTCAGTTTGAAAATTGCGCGGAATATTTTCTGGATCCGGCGAGCATCGTTTCGGCGCTCTGTCTTCCTGTCCGCGGAAAAAAATCGGTTCTGGATCTGTGTGCGGCTCCGGGCGGAAAAACGCTGGTGATTGCAGGCAATCTGGACGACGACGCAATTTTGTGTGCAAACGAACGCTCGTCATCGCGAAAGGACAGGCTTTTAAAAGTCGTTTCACAGTCGCTTCCGGAAGAAATTTCTTCGCGGATAAAAATCACTCTGGGCGACGGTGCCTTACTGTGCAAAAAATCCGCGGAAATTTTCGACTGCATTTTGCTGGACGCACCATGTTCCAGTGAACGGCACGTTTTGAACGATGAAAAATATCTGTCCGTGTGGTCGCCTTCCCGCATAAAAACCGTTTCCATGGAGCAGTGGGCGCTTCTGTCGAGTGCGTGCAGGATTTTAAAAAAAGGCGGATTCCTGCTTTATTCCACGTGCGCGCTGTGTCCGGAGGAAAACGATGATTCGGTGGAAAAAATAAAATCAAAATTTCCCGAATTTTCCGTTGCAGATTTCGCCGAAGTGAAAAATTTTTTTGAAGAAAACGTTTCGTCTTTCCGCGGAAAAATTTCTGCCGATGAAAACAGTTCCGTCCGCAGAATTTTTTCGCTGGCTGAAAAAACAAAAAACGGCTTCCACATTCTTCCCGACAGCGCAGACGGCTCCGGTCCGATTTACTTTTCGCTCGTAAAAAAATCGTAAAAAAATTCGGCGGAAAAATTCAGCGGAAAAAATCGTCGTGAAATTTTGTCGCGGAAATTCAGCGGAAAAAAGCGTCGCAAAATTTTGTCGCAAAAATTCAGCGGAAAAAAATCGGCGTGAAAATTCGTCGCAGAAATTCGGCGGAAAAAATCGTCGTAAAATTTTGTCGCGGAAATTCAGCGGAAAAAATCGGCGTGAAAATTCGTCGCAGAAATTCGGCGGAAAAAATCGTCGTAAA
>CAZACA010000123.1:0-6126 GCA_964483515.1 uncultured Treponema sp. | reverse complement strand
TTCCGCAGAAATTTTTGTCGCTGAAATTTTCACGCCAACTTTTTCCGCTGAATTTTTCGCCGCAGAATTTTTCACGCCAACTTTTTCCGCTGAAATTTTTGCGTCGATTTTTTTTGCGGAAATTTTATCGGATTTTTTTACGGTGATTTTTTCTGCGGATTTCGTTTCTGTCGAATCGGATTTTTTTTTCGGTCTGTCGTTTGGTTCCGGCTCTGCCTTCGCGGAAGATTTTCCGTCCGGCCGAGATTTTTTTTCAGTCGTTCCACCCATGGAGCGCATTTTAATGAATCTGAAATTTTTCGTCTAGTTTTTCCGTTTCGCGTTTTACTCCGATTCCAGTTCCTCAAGAATTTCGTCCACGAATTTTTTCACGCTGTCACCGATTTCCTTTTTCAGTCCTGCCGATGCTTCCGCGGAAATTTTCAGCGACGACGAAACCGGAACAAAAAGTTTAAAAACATCCACGCCCAGCGCCGAAGTAATTTTTTCCAGATTTTTGTCGCTCGTCCAGCACCGCGAAAGTTCGATGTTTTTCACCGTTTCCTCCGAGACGCCCGCTTTTTCCGCCAGCTCGAATTGCGTAAAATTTCTGCCCTTGCGGATCCGCTTTAAATTTTCGCCCAGCCGTTTTCGTATTTCGTCAGAATTCATGATGATGAATTTTCAGCGATGATTTAAAAAAATGAATGCTTTTACAAAACACTTAAAAACAAAATATGTTGTATTGAAACACTTTTTAGTGTAAATTAAGACATCTTTTTTAAATTCAGGTTTTGCCATGCTTTTCAGTTCCATTCAATTTTTATCGTTTTTTCTGCCTGCTTCCGTCGTTTTTTATTACGCCATTCCGTCGCAAAAATGGAAAAACGTTTTTCTTGTTTTCGCCAGCCTGCTTTTTTACGCGTGGGGCGAATTCCGTTTTGCATTCCTGATGATTTTTTCCGTCGTGCTGAATTTCAACATGGGCATAAAAATCGCCGGGGATTCCGCGCACAGAAAATTCTGGCTTTTCGTTTCGGTTGCCGCAAATCTTTTCGTGCTTTTCGTTTTTAAATATCTGGGATTTTCGTGCCGCATTTTAAATTTCGTCCTGTCGTCGTTCCACGCAAAAACGCTGAAGCAAATCGATTCGGTTCTTCCGCTGGGAATTTCGTTTTACACGTTTCAGGAAATTTCGTATCTGGTTGACGTTTACAAAAATCCGCTTCTGGTGCAGAAAAATATTTTTTCCGTGGGACTTTACGTTTCGTTTTTTCCGCAGCTGATTGCAGGGCCGATTGTCCGCTTCGATGAAATAAAAAATCAAATCGAAAACCGGATTCATTCTTCCGCGAAATTTTCCGCCGGCATGGAACGCTTCATCATCGGGCTGTCAAAAAAAGTTCTGCTTGCAAATTCCTTTGCACTCACCGCGGATAAAATTTACGGCGCAAATTTTTTTCAGTACGGAACTTTTCTTTCGTGGGTTGCCTGCGCTTCCTACACGCTGCAAATTTACTACGATTTTTCGGGCTACTCGGATATGGCAGTGGGACTGGGAAAAATGTTCGGCTTCGACCTTCCTGAAAATTTCAATTATCCGTATTGCGCTTCGTCCGTCACTGATTTCTGGAAACGCTGGCACATCACGCTGACGAACTGGTTCCGCGAATATTTATACATTCCGCTGGGAGGAAACCGGAAAGGAAAAACGCGCACCACGCTGAACCGTTTCATCGTTTTTTTTACGACCGGACTCTGGCACGGCGCATCGTTCGATTTTATTTTGTGGGGACTTCTCCACGGATTTTTCATGACGGTCGACAAAAAAATTCCGCGGGCAAAAAATTTTTTCTTCAGCGCAGCAAAAAGAATTTTTACGATTCTTCAAATTTCCTTTCTGTGGATTCTGTTCAGAAACGGAACGAAAAATTTCGTCAGGGATTTTTTTAAAATGTTCGGCGTAAACTACACGCGCTTTACAAAAAATCCGGTGCCGTTTGCAGAAAATCCGCTTCTGTATTTTTATGCGGACAAAAAATTTTTCATTCTTTTGGCGGCAGGAATTCTTTTCTGCTTTCCCGTGGCGAAAAAAATTTCTCAAAAAAAATTCGCGTCCGCATCGGTTTTTGTTGCAGCAAAATTTTTCGTCCTGATTCTGCTTCTGGTTTTATGCTTTGCGTCGCTGGCGTCAGATTCATACAATCCGTTTATTTACTTCAGGTTTTAAAATGAAAAACAGACTGAATTTAATTTTTTCACTTTTGTCGATTTTTTTGATTTCGCTTCCTGCAATTTTTTTCAATTTCAAGGGAACCGTTTCCGCCGAAGAGAACCGCAATTTTTCGCCGCGTCCGTTCGTCATAAAAGACAGCCGGTTCAATGCACAAATTTTCCGCGAGTACGATTCCTACATCAGAGACCGTTTTGGTTTCAGGCGCACGCTGATTCATCTGAATAATTTTTTAAACAAAAAAATTCAGCCGAAAATTCTTTTCAACGGAAGAGCCATGCAGGGAAAAAATGGATTTTATTTTTACATCGATTCAGGCGACGGAAACAATCTTGCGGATTTTCAGAAAACGAATCTTCTTTCCGACGAACAGAAAAATTCCCTGCGGAAAAACATCGTTGCCATCAGCGAATATTTCCGCGAAAAAAATATCAGGACGATTTTTTTAATCTGCCCAAACAAGCATTCCGTTTACGAAGAATTTTATCCGTTCAGTCGGCCCGACGGAATTACACGCGCCATGCAGATTCAGAAAATTTTTGAAGAAGAAAAAATAAATTTCATTTTTCCGCTGAACGAACTTCTGGCGCAGAAGAAAAAAAATTCAGTTCCGCTTTATTTTGAAACCGACACGCACTGGAATTCGCTGGGTGCATTTTACGCATCGAAAATTTTAAACGAAAAAATCCGCGAACTTTTTCCCGAAATAAATTTTCCGCAGATCGAATACGAAACGGAAATTTCTTCAGGCGAAAATTACGGCGACATTCTGCCCATGCTCCTCATAAAAAATGCAAAAAGCACGCAAATAAAATTCACTCCGAAAATTCAAAACGAAGACGGCGCATATCAGTACGAAAAAAAAGAAGGAGTGATTGCAACAAAAAGCAAAAACCGTTCACTGCCCCGCGCGCTGATTTTCCGCGATTCATTTTTTTCGAGTCTGGAACCGTTCGTCTCGCCGAATTTTTCCGACGCCGAATACAAATGGAAACAGTTCAACGGAAGCGACCTTGCGTACATCGACGAGTTCAGTCCGGATTTAATAATTTTTGAAAACGTAGAGCGATATTCCGCGTACCTTGCAGGAAAAATTTTTTAGCCTTTTCCGCGGAACGAATTTCGCATCGTTACAAAAAAATTTTTTTTTACGCTATAATTTTTTTCATGGAATTTCAGGCGACTTTTGAAGAAACGGAAATTTTAAAATTCCTCTTGAAAAAATCCGCAGAAAAAATTTTCTTTTCAAAGGACGAATTCCTTCCGCAGATAAAAAATTCCGCCGCACAAAAAGCATTCGACGGCTGCATAAAAAAAGAATTCGTCTGCATTTCCGGCGGAAAAATTTTCGTCACGCAAAAAGGAATGAACGCAATTTAAAAAAAACAAACCGCCCGGAGGCGGCATTTATAAAATCGGATTCCAGCGTTGCTTGAAAAATCCGTAAGCGCAAAAAAAATGCCCCGGAGGACATTCTTTGCAAAAGGCGTCAATCGGAATCGAACCGATGTATAGTGGTTTTGCAGACCAGTCCCTTACCACTTGGGTATGACGCCAAAGTGAGCGTACTCTACCAAAAAAAAAATTTTTTGTCTAGTGAGCCGAATTTTACTCCGCAAGTTTTTCAAGCCGTTCACGCAGAACAAGAATTTCGCCCAGCACGCCGCACGCGCACACGACGAAAATTACCAGGATTTTCAGCGGAATCAAAAACGGCAAAATTTCCACCAGCGCGCAAAGCAAAATGCTGCTCACGAATGCCGAACTTTTTTTCGCGATTTTTTTTCCGTCTTTTTTAAGCTGATTTTTTTTCGCCGAAATTTTTGCGCCATAAAAAATTCCCGCTGCCACAAACAAAACGCATCCTGCTGCCGCCACAAAAAATTCACCCTTCATTTTTTTCCTCCGATTTTTTCTGCATTTCCAGCCGAACCAGAAGCGCACGTTTTGCCGAATCAAACGCCAGGGGAATTTTTTCAATTTCTTCCGCGGAATTTATTTTTCGCCACTCGAATCCGTTTACTTCGCTCTGCTGAAATTTAAATTCTGCATCAGACGGAAATTCCGCTTCAAAAAAAATGTCGCAGGTTTTGTAAAGAATTTTTTTGTAGCAATAGGAATTCGGAAACGCGCCCACAAATTTTATTGAACCGATTTTCACGCCGATTTCTTCCATGCATTCGCGCCTGGCACAAATTTCAGCGTCTTCGTCCGGTTCGCAAAATCCGCCGGGCAATGCCAGAAAATTTTTCCGCGGATCTTTTGCACGCCGTTCAAAAAAAGCTTCGCCGTTTTCGTTCAGCAGAATTACGCCCACCGCACTCGCCACGTTGTTAAAAAGTTCAAAGCCGCATTCGGGACAAAACCATTTTCTTCCGTTCAGAAGCGTCTGAATTTTTCCGGAACCGCAGTCGGGACAAAAATTAAATTCGTTTTTTTCCATGGAAAAATTATAGCACGGAAAACCGGAAGTTTGATATTTTTTTCGATTCGCATTATATTCGCGCCATGAACAATTCACAAAAAATTTTCGCCGATGCAACCCGCATAAAAAAACATTATCGCGCCGAACATCCGCTTTACGACGGAATTGAAGTCTGCAAGGAAATTCAAAATTTTTTCGTGCGTGCAAATAAAAATCTCGCGGAACTCGCTGACGGTTTTGCCGGCTACTGGTTCAAATCGTTTGTGGAAAATTCCGCGGAAAAGGAAAACGAGCCCACGGAAAAAAATCTTCAGTTCCTTTCTGCGCTGCAATCGCTTCTGGATTCGGACGATGACGGCACTGAAATTTTTTCGGCGGACGACTGGAAGGAACTTTGCGAAATTACGGATTGCGAAGCGGAAAATCTGCCCGTGGAAACGCTGAACGATTTGATGTCGATTTTTGTAAAGCACGGTGCCGTGTAGATGGAAAAAAATTTTTATTCGGAATGCAGTCAGTGTCCGCGGAACTGCGGCGTAAACAGACATGGCGGCGAAAAAGGATTCTGCGGAGAAACTGACGGCGTAAAAATTGCATCGGCGTGCCTGCACTCTGGCGAAGAACCGCCGCTCACGGTTTTCGGCGGAAGCGGAACGATTTTTTTTACGGGCTGCACGCTCAAATGTTCGTTCTGTCAGAATTATCAGATAAGTCAGCAGGGCATGGGGCGCGAAGTTGACAAAAAAGAATTCGTGGAAATCTGTATGCGGCTGCAAAAAATGGGCGCGGAAAATTTAAATCTTGTAACGGGAAGCCACCAGATTCCGCGGATTGCAGAATTTCTTCTTGAAGCGAAAAATGCCGGACTCGAAATTCCCGTGGCGTGGAATTCAAGCGCATACGAATCCGTGGAGTCGCTGGAACTGCTGAAAGGTCTGGTGCAAATCTGGCTGCCCGATTTTAAAACGATAAATCCGCTGATGAGCCGTGAACTTTTTCTTGCGGAAGATTATCCGTCCGTGGCAAAAAAATCCATTCGCTGGATGGCAAAAAATTTTCCGCGGAAAATTTCAGTCGTAAAAAAAGGCGGCGAAAAAAAAGAAAAAATTTTTCAGGGCGTAATCGTCCGTCATCTGGTTTTGCCCGGAAGAATCGGCGACACGGAAATGGCTCTGGACTGGCTCGAAAAAAATGCTGAAGGAATTTGCCTTTCGATTATGTCGCAGTACACGCCCGTTCAGTTCCGCGGAAAAAAATCAGAAACCGAATGGCGCGAAAAATCGTTGTCATCGTTTCAAAATCGTCTGCTGAATTCCGATGAAGAAAAAAAAATTTTGTCGGCGGCAAAAAAATGCAGTTTTGAATTTCTTTTTTATCAGGAACTGAGCGACGACACCAGCTGGCTCCCGGATTTTGAAAAAACGCAGCCGTTCAGCAACGCCCTGGCAAAACCTGTCTGGCACTGGCGCGACGGATTCGTGTGATTCGC
>CAZACA010000122.1:4901-6204 GCA_964483515.1 uncultured Treponema sp. | reverse complement strand
CGCACTCAATAAAATTCTCGGAGAAAAAAAATGACCGTATTTGTTCACACGTGGGTTTTCAGCAGGTACAAGGGTTCGGAATGTTCCGTGGCGTATAATTTCGTCGCGGAAATGTCAAGGCATTGCAATTTGATTGTGGCGGTGGCGAGCAACAGTCTGGCGCTGAATGATTTAAGCGAAATGGCTGAATACGAAAAAATGCCCGGCTGCACTTTTGTTACGCTGAAGCCGACTCCTTTCATGAATTTTTTCGTGCAGGAAATTTTGCCGCGCATAAAAATTCCTGTTGCAGGCGCATGGTTCACTTACGTCTGGTACAATCGCTGGGAAAAACTTCTGTACAAAAAAGTCAGGGCGGAATATCTGGACAAAATCGACCTGATTCATTTTCTGGGACCGGCGGGCTATCACGAACCGGGCTACCTCTGGAAATTAAAAAAGCCTTACGTCTGGGGAAGCACGTCCGGTTTTGAAAACGCAAACGAAATTCTTGTGGAACATTATTTCGCGAACAGAAAAATCACGAAAATAAAAAGCCGCATAAATAATTTTGCCGCAGCATGGTCGCCCAGAATAAAATCCGCGATGAAAAAATCCGGTGCAGTCGTTGCCGCAACAAAATCGAATCAGCAAATCATTGAAAAAAAATTCCGCTGCAAAAAACTTTTTTATTTTCCGGAAAACTTGATGCGCCTTTCCGCGGAACAAATTTTAAGCGAAGACGAAATCCGCGCAAAAATTTCTTCGGCGGAAAAACTGAACATAATCTGGTGCGCTTCCATTGTCCCCCGAAAAATGCCGAATTTGTTTTTTGATTCGCTCCGCCTTTTGAAAAATAAAAATCTTGTGTCCGTAAAAGTCATAGGGGGGGGGGCGAATTGATAAGGGCAAAATACGCCGATTTGAATTTCGTAGAATTCACGGGAAGAATTCCGCGGAATCAGGTGGAAAATTACTGGCAGAACGCAAATCTTCACGTGATGACTTCGTCCATGGAATGCAACTCTACGGTAATTTTTGAAGCGATGGAGCATTGCGTTCCCACGATTACCACGGGCATTTGCGGAATGGCGGACATTGTAAAGGACGAAACAGGAATAAAAATTCCCGTAAATTCCTGGGAAGAATGCGTGCAGGGTTTCGCGGAAAAAATTGATTATCTTGCGGAAAACAGAAACGAACTTTTAAAAATGGCGCTTAACCTGCGGAAGGATTCGTTCAATTACGTAAAAGAAAAGCGCGTCGATTTTTATAAAGGCATTTACGATGAAGTTCTCGCGGAATTTCACGGCGGAGAAAAAAA
>CAZACA010000122.1:0-4801 GCA_964483515.1 uncultured Treponema sp. | reverse complement strand
GGAGAAAAAAATGAAAACCATAAGCCATAAAAAACAGATTGCGGTAATCGGTACGGTGGGCGTTCCTGCGTGCTACGGCGGATTCGAGTCGCTGGTGGACAATCTTCTGGACTATGCGGCTGCGGATTCGGAATTTACTGTTTTCTGTTCGGCGAAAAAATACGCGCAGAAATTTCAGTCGTACAAGGGCGCAAGACTCGTTTATCTGAATCTGGACGCGAACGGATTTTCCAGCATCGCCTACGATTTTTTTTCCATGCTCAAATCGCTGAAAGCCGACGTGATTCTGGTGCTGGGCGTTTCGGGCTGCATTTTTCTTCCGCTGGTGCGCATTCTGTTCCGCGGAAAAATCATCGTGAACATTGACGGTCTGGAATGGAAGCGCGGAAAATGGAATCGTCCTGCAAAATTTTTCCTGCACGCAAGCGAAAAATCCGCAGTGAAATTTGCAGACGTCGTAATCGGCGACAACAAGGGCATTACGGATTACGTAAAATCGGCATACAGAAAAAATGCACTCCTCATTCCTTACGGCGGAGACCAGGCGCAAAAAATCAGCGACGACCTGCTTTTTGAAAAATTTCCGTTCTGCAAAAATCCGTATGCAGTCTGCGTCTGCCGTATCGAAATCGAAAACAACGTGCACACGATTCTTGAAGCGTTTTCGCAGATGCCTGAAAAAAATTTTGTGGCGGTGGGAAACTGGGAACGGAGCGACTACGGAAAAAATCTCAAGGAAAAATTTTCCGCGTACAAAAATATTTTTCTCGTCGATGCAGTTTACGAAAATCACACGCTGAACTGGATCCGCGGAAATGCAGATTTTTACGTTCACGGTCACAGTGCCGGCGGAACGAATCCGTCGCTTGTGGAAGCCATGAATTTATCGCTGTGCATTCTGGCATTCGACTGCGTGTACAATCGCGAAACCACGGAAAATTCTGCACGCTACTGGAATTCCGCCGATGAACTGAAAAAAATCGTTTCAGAAATTTCCGCGGAAGAAAAAAAATCCGTGGCAGAAAAAATGAAAGTCATCGCGCAAAAATCCTACACGTGGAAAATCGTCGCGCAGAAATACAATTCGCTTTTTTAATTCCGTTCAGCCAGAAGTCCGCGGATTTCGTTTTCCTGCGGCATGACTGAAAGCGCACCTTTTTTTGTCGTAACGATTGCCGCCGCTGCATTTGAAAACAAAAGCATTTGCTGAAGCCGTTCGCTGCTGAAATTTTCAAAACCGTTCCGTAAAATTTCGTGAAGCGTGCACGCGCAGAAAGTGTCGCCGGCTCCGGTCGTGTCGATGGTTTTTACTGAAAAAGTTTTTGCTTCTGCACGGAACGAATTTTTTCCGTCGTCGAAAAACGCTTCGCTTCCGTTTTTTCCGCGGGTAACGCAGACTAAAGGAACTGCAAATTTTTTCCGCAGGATTTTCATTCCGCCGTCAATGGAATTTTCGCCCGTAATGAATTCCAGTTCTTCTTCCGCGATTTTCAGGATGTCGCATTTTGAAATTCCTGACCAGATTTTTTCCCGCGCTGAATTTTCGCTGTCCCAGAGTTTAAGCCGCAGATTCGGATCGAACGAAAGAAGTGCGCCGCTTTTTTTTGCAGCGTCAATTGCAAATTCCGTGGCTTCGTTTACGGTTTCGTTCGTCATGGAAAGCGTTCCGTAGTGAAAAATTCTGCACGATGAAACTATGTCGCTCCGGATTTCTTTTTTTTCGAGGCTTGAGTCCGCGCAATTTTTTCTGTAGAACGAAAAACTTCTGTCGCCGTCGTCTGCCGTGTGAACGAATGCCAGCGTGGTGTTTTCGGTTTTTGAAAGCACAAGATTTTCCGTGCCGATTTTCAGCTCGTCAAGTTTCGCCTTTAAATTTTTTCCGAATGCATCGTCGCCGACTTTTCCGATGAACGAAGTTTTGTGATTCAGTTTTGAAAGCATCGCCAGAACATTGCACGGTGCGCCGCCCGGATTTGCTTCAAACAGGTCATTTCCCTGCGCGCTTTTTCCGCTGAAAGTAAAATCGATTAAAAGTTCGCCCAGCGCCACCACGTCGAATTTTTTTTCCATTTTTTTCTCCGAATTACGATTGGATTTCAAAAAATTCGTACTCCACTTCCGAATCTTTTTCCGTCTCCAGCCAGATTTCGTCCGAGTCCGACGGAACGAAAAATGCGTTTGTAAAGGCACTTTCGCCGCCGTTTGCAAAAACTTCCAGCGAGCAGGTGTCCATCAGAATCCGCAGTTCCACGATTTCGTTTTCCGGCAGGCTGATGTTCATGCTTCGTGAAAAAATCGTGCCGCGTTCCTGTGACGATTTTCTGCTGAACGAAAGCAGCGAATTTTCCGCGTCCATTTCCAGCGACACAAAATATTTTTTTCCTTTAGCGAATTTAAAAATCAGTTTTCCTTTTTTGTCCGCGAATTTTATTCTGAACGTTGCATCGAAGTGGCGGCTTTTTATTCCGTCCAGATCAGATTTTTTTCCGTCGCTCAAAACGATTCGTCCCGATTTTTTTTCTCCGCGAAATTTTTTGATTTCGTCCACGGGAAGCTGAAAAAGTTTTTCGTCCACAAAAAAAAGTTTCCGCGGAAAAGTCATCATGCCCGACCACAGATAATCTTCCGGCGTAATGAACGATTCCCAGCTCTGCATCCACGCAATCATGATTCGTCTTCCGTCCGGCGACAGAACGGTCTGAGGCGCATAAAAATCCAGCCCGCCGTCAATTTCCGCAGCGGTGAGTCCGTTTTCGATTCTGGTTTCGCGCTTGAAGGTAAACGACGATTTGTCCAGTTCGCCCGTCATGTAAACGCTGTTGTTTCCGTCGTGAAATCCGTAAGATTTATTTTCCTTCATTTCCTGCGGCGAAAAAATCAGCACGTCACGTCCGTCCAGTTTAAAATAATCGGGGCACTCCCACATTCCGCTGAGTCCGTCCTGACTTTTGTCCACCACCGAAACGAACTGCCACGAAATTAAATCCGCGGATTTGAACAGAACGATGGCACCGCATCCGTCAGTTTTTTTTACGACTGCTGCAAGAAAAAATTGTCCGTTTTCTTTCCAGAGTTTGGGGTCGCGGAAATGATTTTCCTGAAACGAAAAAGGAATGTCGCGCGCAGTGATAACCGGATTTTCCTCGAACTTGCGGTAATTTTTTCCGTCGCCTGCTGCAATGCACTGCTGCTGAAATTCCTTTCCGTTTTCCTTTACGACGCCGGTGTACGCGATGATGTGGGTTTCGTTTTCCTGAATTGCGCTGCCGGAATAGCATCCGTCTTTGTCCCAGGGCGAATCAGGAGCAAGAGCCGCACCCGAAAACGACCAGTGCACGAAATCTTTCGTAGTGGCGTGTCCCCAGTGCATGGTATTCCATTTTGTTTCGTAAGGATTGTACTGAAAAAAAAGATGACACTCGCCGTTAAAAAAAGAAAATCCGTTCGGATCGTTCACCCAGCCCGAAGGCGAAGCGAAATGGAATTTCGGACGCTGATTTTTTTTCTGTTCGTCCGATTCGATTGCATTCAAAGTTTCCGCTTCAGTTCGTCTTGCTTTTTTAAGAAGATTTTCCATTTGAAATTCCGCCCTGATTTTTCGCTAGAACAAAGAAGTACAAATTGCCTCATTTTATTTTTGGAATTCCCGATTGTCAATAGAACCGGTTTTGTAATTTACGCAGAAAATTTAATCAGGCAAAAAAAAATCTGCCCCGCAAAAGCAAAGGCAGAAAATCGTTAAAAAAAATTATGCCTGAAGCGCCGTAACCGCAACAGTTGCAACGATGTCGCTTACGGAACATCCGCGGCTCAAATCGTTCAGCGGTTTTGCAAATCCCTGGCACACCGGACCAATCGCCTGCCATCCGCCCATCCGCTGTGCAATCTTGTAGCCGATGTTTCCTGCGTTGATGTTGGGGAAAATGAAAACGTTTGCGTGTCCTGCCACTTTGCTTCCGGGTGCCTTGAGTTCGCCGACTTCCGGAGCAACCGCCGCATCGAACTGAAATTCGCCGTCGAGTTCAAGCGATGGATTTTTTTCCCGTGCGATTTTTACCGCTTCCTGAACTTTCGGCACTGACTTGAAAAATTTGTCGTCGTTTCCGCTTCCTTTTGTGGAAAATGAAAGCAGCGCAATTTTCGGCTGAATGCCCGCGATTTTTTTTGCAGTATCAGCAGTGGCAATGGCAATGTCCGCAAGCTGTTCCGCAGTGGGTTCGATGTTGATGGCGCAATCTCCGAAAAGTGCAACGCCTTCAGTTAAATACGGATTTCCGCACTGTGGCGCAACCATGATGAAACTTGACGAAACCGTAGCGATTCCGGGGGCGGTTTTTATTACCTGAAGTCCGGGCCGCAGAGTGTTCGCGGTAGAATGACACGCACCGGAAACGTATCCGTCCACGTCGCCCGCCTTGAGCATGAGCGCACCGAACATGGTTCTGTCTTTTGCCTGCCTTGCCGCTTCTTCTTCGGTCATGCCTTTTGCTTTCCGGCATTCGTAAAGAATTTTCGCGTACTCCTGCGTTTTGGGCGAATTTTCCGGATCCACCAATTCGATTCCCGAAAGGTCAACGTCCGGCGCAACTTTTTTGCATTCCGCTTCGTTTCCGATTAAGACGATTTTCGCGATTCCTTCCTTCACGATTTCCGCCGCCGCCTGAACCACGCGTCTGTCTTCGCCTTCGCAAAGCACGATTTTTTTGCACGCCTGTTTCGCCTTTTCCTTCAACTGACTAACAAAATCCATATTTCACCTTCTTGAAAATTTATTCGTTGCCGAAAAAGTATCACTAAAGGA
>CAZACA010000121.1:0-6245 GCA_964483515.1 uncultured Treponema sp. | reverse complement strand
TATAGCGGAATTTTTGTGAATGGGGAAGTTTGGGAAGGAAAGCGGAAATTTTTTTTGGGGGAAGTTTCTGCGTGGATGGATGCGCCCTCCGTGCCAGGTAAAGCAAAAAATATTTTCGGTTGGGGTACGACTCCTGCTGATGTCATAGGACGACTCTTGTCGATGTAAGGGTATGACTCTTGCAGAAGTCATGGTACGACTCTTGTCGATGTCATGGTACGACTCCTGCTGATGTCATAGGACGACTCTTGTCGATGTAAGGGTATGACTCTTGTCGATGTCATGGTACGACTCTTGTCGATGTCATGGTACGACTCTTGTCGATGTCAGGGTATGACTCTTGTCGATGTCAGGGTATGACTCTTGTCGATGTCATGGGGCGACTCTTGTCGATGTCAGGGTATGACTCTTGCTGATGTCATAGGGCGACTCTTGCAGAAGTCAGGCGATGACTGAAAAAAAAACACGAAACCGAAGCCCGCAAAAAAAAATCCGTTTGAAAAAAACGAAAATTGTGGTACTATCTGTCAAAATTTCAGCCGCACGACGGCATCGAGGTAAATGAAATGGCTAAAAATATCGACTGGGCAAATCTTCCCTTTGGTTATCAGGCAACGGATAAGCGTTTTGTTGCAAATTTTAAAAACGGTTCGTGGGACGAGGGCACCCTTACTTCCGACGCTACGGTTCACATTTCCGAATGCGCGGGCGTCCTGCAGTATGCGCAGACCTGTTTTGAAGGGCTTAAGGCGTACACCACCAAAGACGGAAAAATCGTAACGTTCCGGCCCGATTTGAATGCTGACCGTATGGAAAGTTCGTGCCGTCGTCTGGAAATGCCGGTTTTCCCGAAGGAACGCTTCATTCAGGCAGTTCTGGACACGATTAAGGCGAACATCGACTGGGTTCCGCCATTTGGAAGCGGTGCAACTCTTTACGTTCGTCCGTATATGTTCGGTTCCAGCGCGGTAATCGGTGTAAAACCTGCCGACGAATATCAGTTCCGCATTCTGGTTACGCCTGTGGGTCCGTATTTTAAAGGCGGAGTAAAACCGATTGTAGTCCGGATTTCGGATCTGGATCGTGCAGCGCCCCACGGAACCGGCGACATCAAGGCAGGACTGAATTACGCCATGAGCCTTCACAACATCGTTGACGCGCACAAATCGGGATTTGCTGAAAATATGTACCTCGACCCGGCAAGCCACACGTTCATCGAAGAAACCGGCGGCGCAAATATTCTGTTCGTTACGAAAGACAAAAAACTCGTTACGCCGAAATCTTCCAGCATTCTTCCGTCGATTACGCGAAGGTCACTCGTGCAGGTTGCGAAAGATTATCTGCATCTGGAAGTGGAAGAGCGTCAGGTTAAAAAAGACGAACTTTCTTCGTTTGCGGAATGCGGATTGTGCGGAACGGCTGCGGTAATTTCTCCCATCGGAAAAATCGACGACCACGGAAAGGAAATTGCGTTCCCCAGCGGAATGGACGAAATGGGCCCCGTGCTGAAAGAACTGCGCGAAACGCTCACCGGAATCCAGATGGGCGAAATCAGCGCTCCCGGCGGATGGATTTACGAAATAAAATAAATTCCTGCGGTTAAAAAAAATTAAGCCGGTTCATTCTGCGAGCCGGTTTTTTTTATGCGAAAAAATCATTCTGCAAAAAAATCGTCAAAAAATTCCATGCGCTTCTGCAAAAAATCCGTCAGATACTGCACTTCGCTCATGTACGTCCTGCGATTTTTCCAGCCTGGTGCGTGAGGCCACTGCCTTTTTCCCAGATTCGGCCAGACTGAATCATTTAATTCCACCATGAATTTCAGTTTTTCGCCCTGAATTTTTATTTCGCCGATGGAATCCTGCAATTTTCCGCGATTTTCACGATAACGGTTTTTTACCGCACGGAAAAATTCTTCGTCCTGCAAAAGTTTCGCGTACCACTGCGTCTGTCCCACAAAAATTCCCGCCGGATTTTCGCAATCGTCCCAGCTGATGTTTCCCGCTGCAATGTCAAAATCCCAGGGCGGTCCCATGAAAATTTTTTCCGCGGAACTGTCGTAATAAAAAAAGCACGAAGACTGAAAGCGCGCATCATGATTTTTTGTAAATTCGTTTACGATGTACCAGTCCGCAAAAGAATTTTCGTCCAGAAAATGCCGCCAGCCTTTTTGTGCATCGTCAGAATTTCCGCTGAAAATTGCATCTTCTCCGCGCTGAATGATTTTCTGCATTTTTAAAAAATCGTCCTGATTTCCTTCCGAGCAGATGCTGATTTTCGTTCCGTGGTCAGTGACGAAATTAAATTCTTTGTTCATCCGCGAATTCACCACCGCTAAAAAAGAACCTTCCGGCAATTCCAGCCGATTTTTCGCCATTTCGATTTTTTCAAATAAAAAATACGCGCCGTTAAATTTTCCGTTCAAAAAAAGAAAAACCGGTTTTCCGTCCGGAATCCACTTCTGATTTTTAAAAATTTTTCCCAGCGAAACGATTCCGTACCAGTTCCGCAGAAAACTTTTGTCCGCAGTGTTTGCCATTAAAATCCATTTTTCGCTTTCAGCCATGCCCAGAAAAGATTCCGCAGCGGAAAGTTTCAGCAGATACGGTTTTTTGTAAAGTTCGCGCGTCTGCCAGGTGGTGTTGCCCCGTCCGCGGATTTTGCATTCTCCCGATTTTCCGTCCAGTTCGTAGCGCGCCCTGACGTATTCCGTTTTGCTGGAAATTTTTTTTCCTGCCAGAGTGTCCACGAACATCACGGGAAATCCGCTTTTTTCGCAAATTTCAGGCGAAATCCGGTTTTTTGACGATTCCACAAAAAAGAAAACCGCCAGTGCAGACAAAATTACCGGCGGAAGAATTTTCAAGACGAAATTTTTGCAGCGCATGACGATTTATAGCACGCAGAAAATTTTTTTTCAACGAACGAAAAAATCGGCGGAAATGCATATTGACTGATTTTTTTTTTATGATAAAATACCGCGCGAAAACCGATTTAGTTACCAAATTTTCGGTAACTGATTTTATAAAAAAACGTTATATTTGGGGCGATTTTTATGACGAAAATTCACGACTTAATGCAGAATTTTTTTCCCGCGAATTTTCCTTTTGCGGAACCTGAAAAAAATCAGAATGCAAAAAAATTCCGCAACGAGCACAAATACGTTTCACCCGAATTTATCTTACAGGAAATTCAGGCCCGTCTGGATGCGATTCTTCCGAGGGACGAACATTCTGTTGTCGGCAGGGGGGGGGGGGTAGTTACGCAATCCGGAGCGTTTACTTCGACGATTATTACGACACCTGCTTCCGCGAAAACGAAGACGGCACCGACCCGCGCGAAAAATTCCGCATAAGAATTTACAACTGTTCGGCAAAAAAAATTTCACTTGAACTCAAGCAGAAGGAAAAAGGTTTGTGCCACAAAATTTCCTGTCCGGTTTCGGCTGAAATGTGTGCGCAGATTTTCCGCGGAGAAATTCCGACGCTGCAAAACGAAATGCCTTTCCTGCTGAAAAAATTTATCTGTCAGATGCAGTTCCGTGCCCTTCGTCCCGTGGTGATTGTGGCTTATGAACGCGTGCCTTTCGTGTGGCGGGAAGGAAACGTGCGCATTACGTTCGACAGAAACATCAGGAGTTCGCGCCGCATAGAAAAATTTTTCGACGAAGACTGCGAATTCCGCGGAGTTCTTCCCGTGGGCACAAACATGATGGAAGTGAAATTCGACGAATTTTTACCCGACTTCATTAACGAAACGATTCAGACCGGACGACTGGGATGGACTTCGTTTTCAAAATATTACCTTTGCAGAAAATTCAGCATGGCAAATTAAATTCAGGAGGAAAAAATTGACGTTTAAGGACATTTTTAAAAAATCGTTCATTCAGGGATTTACGCGGTACGATGCAACGCCGGAAAATATTCTGGTGGTTTTTGTCATCGCTTCGTTTTTTGCGCTCTACATTTTTTTTGCGTACAGAATTTTGACGCGGAAAACTTTTTATTCCAGATCATTTAACGTGGCGCTTCCTGCCCTGGTGCTGATTACGGCGGCGGTAATTCTGACGATTCAGTCCAGCGTGGTAATTTCCCTCGGTATGGTCGGTGCGCTTTCCATCGTCCGCTTCAGAACGGCAATAAAAGACCCCATGGATCTGGTTTTTCTTTTCTGGGCGATTTCTACGGGAATAATCTGCGGTGCGGGGCTGGCTCAAATTTCCTGCGTGCTTGCGTTTGTCCTGACCGTGGCGTTAATCGTGCTGGAAAAAATTCCTGTGGCAAAATCTCCGGAAATTTTAATGGTTTCGGCGGATGGACTGGACGCGGAAAAAATCATCATGGAAATCGTAAAAAAATACTGCAAAATTTTTGTGGTAAAAAGCCGCGCATTTTCAGGCGGAAAATTAAATCTGGTGGTGGAAATCCGTGCAAAAGACGATTCTGCGCTGATTCAGGAAATTTCGGCGGTGGAAAAAGTTTCCGCTTCAACGATTCTGTGCCACGACGGAGAAGTTACGTACTGATGAAATTTCCGCGGATAACGGCGAGCGCATTTTTTTCGGTTCTGGTTCTGTCGCTGATTTTTTTGTTCTGGTTTTTCGTTTCGGCGGAAAATTCAAAATCGGTTTCCATGGACGAATGCAAAAAACTCGGTCTTCCCGTTCTTTCGGTTGAAACGGACAAAAACAAACCGATTAAGCGGAAGGACAAATTCGTAAAGGCATCGTTTACTGCGGAAAATTTTTCGGGCCGATGCAGAATCCGCGGACACGGAAATTCCACATGGAAAACGACGTTCACGCAGAAAAAACCGTATCTGCTGAAACTGGACGAAAGTCTGCCGCTTTTCGGAATGGCTCCGGGACAAAAATGGATTTTAATGGCGAATTCCTGCGACCGTTCCATGCTGCGGAATTTTTACGCGGAATATCTGGCGCACGAAGTCTGGAACCGCATGAAATGGTCGCCGCAGTCGAAATTCGTAACGCTTTTTGTAAACGGAAAATATCTGGGTCTGTACGGTCTGACTGAAAAAATCGACATTGCAGAAAATCGCGTGGAATTTTCGGGCGAAGGATTTCTGGCGGAAATTGACAGCCACAACGGACGGCCATACGATTTTAAAAGTTCCGCGGGACTGAATTTTCATATCCGTCAGCCTGAAACTTCTGCGGAAAATTATGCGCGCTACGAAAAAAAAATTCTTGAAGCGGAAAAAGCGCTTTATTCCCCTGAATGGAAATCCGCGGAAGGCTACAGAAAATTTTTCGATCTGGATTCCCTGGTGGACTGGTATCTGCTCGCGGAATTTTCCAAAAACTACGACGCGAAATTTTACAATTCGGTTTTCATGACGTTCGATTTTGATGCGCAAAAAATTTTCATGGGGCCGCCCTGGGATCACGACATTGCATTCGGCAACACGACGAAAGGCGCCACGACGATTTCTTCAGGATTTTCAGACGAAATTTTTCTGGGACGGTTCGCGGAATTTTTTCACAGGGACAAAAATAATTCGGCGGCAAAAGATTACGACGGATTTTTAATAAATCAGAGTTACTGGTACTACAGGCTTTTTTGCGACGAAGAATTTGCGCTTATGGTTCGGGAGCGGTACGCTGAAACGCGGAAAAAACTGGCTGAATCGCTGGACTGGATTTCGGCGCAGGGAAAATTTTTAAACGATGCGGCGGAACTGAACGATTCGGTCTGGCACATTCTGGGAAGCGAAATCTGGCCGCGGGCGGAAGGCTACAGGGAACGCAAAACTTACGAAAGCGAAGTGAATTTTCTGGTGCAATGGTGCAGGAACCGCATGAATTTTTTTGATGACGCTTTCGCGGAAAAATAAAAACTTTTACAAAAAAAAACTCCGCACGGTTTTCCGGACGGAGCGTAAATTTTTTTGTCCGCTAATTTGATTCCGTGAATTTCTGAATCAGCTGCAGAACTTTGTTCATTTCTTCTTCCGGTGCAACGGTTATGCGCATGGAAAGATTTCCGCCTTCAGTCCACAGCCGCACGAGAATTCCGTTTTCAGACAGAAAATCTTTCAGCCGCTGAACGTCGATGGAATCAAAATGAATGAAAATAAAATTCGCCGCCGAATCGAACGCCTTTATTCCGCGGATTCTGTTCACCTGCGAAATAAAATTGCTTCTGACTTTTGAAACGGTTTTCGTTAAATTCGTGTAGTAATTTTTGTCGCGCAACGCCTGAATCGCTGCCTTTCTGCCCAGATTG
>CAZACA010000120.1:0-6365 GCA_964483515.1 uncultured Treponema sp. | reverse complement strand
AAAGCAGTACCCGGTTTTTCGCCGGGTATTTTTTTTGTCTACGGAGGGAATTTTAGCAGAATTTTAGCGCAAAAAAAATCCGCCGCCTCAACGACGACGGAAATTCTTTCCGCGGAATTTATAAATTCGTGTAGCCCATCAGATATTCGTCGATTTGCCTTGCGCATTCCCTTCCTTCAGAAATTGCCCAGACAACCAGCGACTGACCGCGCCTCATGTCACCTGCTGAAAAAATTTTTTCGCGGCTGGTATCGTATTTTCCTTCCGCAGTTGCAACGACATTCCGCGCCGACAGATTTACGCCGAACGCTTTTGCGCCGTAATTTTCGCATCCGGTAAATCCTGCCGCCACCAGAATCAAATCCGCGGGAAGATTTTTTTCAGTGCCTTCGATTTCGCAGAGTTTCCGCTGACCGTCCACGTTTTTAAATTCCACCTGAACCGTTTTTACGCCCGTGAGTTTTCCGTCCGCCGAAAAAATTTCTTTTATGGTCGTCTTGAAAATCCGCGGATCATTTCCTTTCAGCGCAATGACTTCCTGCTGACCGTAGTCGGTTTTTAAAACTTTCGGCCACTGCGGCCACGGATTCGATGCAAGCCGTTCTTCGCTCGGTTTCGGCATCATTTCCAGCGCCACGATGCTTTTTGCACCAAGACGCGCGCAGGTTCCCGTGCAGTCGTTTCCTGTATCGCCGCCGCCCACGATGATTACGTTTTTGTCTTTGGGATCGAAGAAATTTTTGTCCGCGAAATTCGAGTCGAGCAGGCTTTTCGTAACGCTCTTTAAAAAATCCACCGCCGGAATTATTCCCGAAACATCTTCGTCCTTTACGCCGAGTTTCCGCGCTTCCTTTGCACCGCAGCACAACGCCACCGCATCGAAATTCTTCGTGATTTCTTCCGCCGAATAATTTCTGCCCACGTCCGCATTCGTCACGAACTGAACGCCTTCCGCTTCCATGAGTTTTATTCTGCGCCAGACGATTTTTTTGTCCAGTTTCATGTTCGGAATTCCGTAAGTCAGAAGTCCGCCGATTCTGTCGTCACGCTCAAAAACCGTTACCGAATGTCCGCGCCGATTTAAAAGATCAGCCACCGCAAGACCCGCAGGCCCTGAACCCACTACCGCGATTTTTTTTCCGCTGCGAACTTTTGGAATCTGAGGTTTCATGTAGCCCGATTCAAACGCCTTTTCAATGATGTAAAGTTCGTTGTCGTGAATGGTAACCGCATCCTTTATGTCGCCGCCGTTTCCGCAGTTGCACGCTTTTTCGCACAGAGCCGGACAGACGCGCCCCGTAAATTCAGGGAAACTTGAAGTTTTTAAAAGACGCCACGCAGCCATGTCCAGCTGACCTTTGTAAAGCGCATCGTTCCATTCGGGAATAAAATTATGCAGCGGACAACCCGTTACCATTCCCGCCAGACGAATCGCACTCTGACACATGGGCACGCCGCAGTTCATGCACCTGGCAGCCTGATTTTTCCGCTCGTCATCGTTCAGGTGTTCGTGGAACTCGCTGAAATTTTTTACGCGCTCCAGTGGCGAAATCCATTCATCTTCCTTCCGGCTGAATATCATAAATCCATCGTTTTTTCCCATTTTTTTTCTCCGCAAATTTTTTGCACTACGCAGTAATTTTTTTGAACGCTGCCATTACCGCTTCGTCGTGGCTGAGTCCTTTTTCTTCGCCTTTCGCAATTTCCGCCGTCATTTTCTGATAATCGTTCGGAACGATTTTTTTGAAGTGGCGCACGTAATTTTCAAAGTCCGAAAGAATTTTTTTCGCCAGTGCAGAATCAGTTTCGTCCGCGTGCTTCTGAATCAGCGATTTTAAAACTTCTTCGTCGTGGCTGTCGGAAATTTCCGCCATGGAAACCAGCTGTTTGTTCAGTCTTTTGTAAAGGTCGTGATTTTGGTCGAGAACGTATGCAATTCCGCCGCTCATGCCTGCCGCCAGATTTCGTCCGGTTTCGCCCAGAATTACCACGATTCCGCCCGTCATGTATTCCAGACCGTGGTCGCCGCATCCTTCCACAACTGCCGTCGCTCCCGAATTCCGCACGCAGAACCTTTCGCCCGCCTTTCCGTTGATGAACGCACTTCCGCTTGTGGCACCGTAAAGCGCAACGTTTCCGATGATGATGTTTTCTTCGGCCTTGTACGGAGAATTTTTATTTACGCGAACTACGATTTTTCCGCCGCTCAATCCTTTGCCCAGATAATCGTTTGCGTCGCCCGTCAATTTCAACGTCAGCCCTTTCGGAATGAACGCCCCGAAACTCTGTCCGCCGCCGCCCGTGCAGTTCACCGTGTAACTGTCGTCCGCCAAAGTTGCGCCGAACGCCTTTTGAATTTCCGAGCCCAGAATGGTTCCCACAGTCCTGTCGGTGGAAGAAACGCGTAAATCCACGTTAAACGATTTTGCTTTTTTTGATTTTTCAAACGCCTTGAGCAGAACCGATTCGTCCACTGTTTTTTCCAGATGAAAATTGAAAACGTCCGCGGAATCAAAATGCGATTTTTCGCCTTCAGATTTTTCAAAACCGATTATGCGGCTCATGTCCACCAGATTTGCGCGGGGGAAAGCACCTTTTTCCTTCAGGCCGAGGAATTCAGTCCGTCCGCACATTTCTTCCACGGAACGGAATCCCAGTTTCGCCATAATTTCGCGGAGTTCCTGGGCAATGAAGCGCATGAAATTTTCCACGTATTCAGGTTTTCCGCTGAATCTTTTCCGCAGATTTTCGTTCTGCGTCGCCACACCGAACGGACACGTATCCAGATTGCAGACACGCATCATGGCGCAACCCATGGTAATTAACGGTGCAGTGGCAAATCCGAATTCTTCCGCGCCCAGAAGACAGGCAATGGCAACGTCGCGTCCGCTCATAAGTTTTCCGTCCGTTTCGATTACTACCCTGCTTCTGAGTCCGTTCTGAATCAGCGTCTGATGAGTTTCAGCCAGGCCAAGTTCCCAGGGAAGTCCTGCATGATGAATCGAACTGAGTGGAGCCGCTCCAGTTCCGCCGTCGTGACCTGAAATTAAAATTACCTGCGCCCCCGCTTTTGCAACGCCTGCTGCAATGGTTCCCACGCCTGCTTCGCTCACAAGTTTTACGCTGATTCGTGCAGAACGGTTCGCGTTTTTCAAATCGTAAATCAGCTGCGCCAGGTCTTCGATGGAATAAATGTCGTGATGCGGAGGAGGAGAAATCAGTGAAACGCCCGGAGTCGCGTAACGGGTTTTTGCAATCCACGGATAAACTTTTTTTCCGGGTAAATGTCCGCCTTCGCCAGGTTTTGCTCCCTGCGCCATTTTTATCTGAATTTCCTTTGCGCTTAAAAGATATTCTTCCGTTACGCCGAATCTTCCCGATGCCACCTGCTTTATTGCAGAATTTTTTTCAGTGCCCAGCCGTTCAGGTTTTTCGCCGCCTTCTCCTGAATTGGATTTTCCGTGCAGGTGATTCATTGCCAGGGCCATGCATTCGTGCGCTTCCTGACTGATTGAACCGTAACTCATGGCGCCGGTTTTAAATCGCATTACAATCCGGTCAACGCCTTCAACTTCGTCCAGCGGAATTTCCTTCGCGTTTTCAAAGTCGAATTTCAGCATGGCACGCAGAGTATGCGGATGCGAATTGTCGTCCACAAGGGAAGTGTATTCCTTGAAGCGGTTGTAGTCGCCGTTTCGCGTGGCTTCCTGAAGTGCAATAATCGTTTCAGGCGAATAAAGATGGTCTTCGCAAGTGGGTCCGCGACGCAATTTATGAACGCCCACCGAATCCAGATGCGTGTTTACTGCCAGCCCCAGCGGATCGAACGCCTTATTGTGATGAAAATTCACGTCTTCATCGATTTCCTTCAGCCCGATTCCGCCCACTCTGCTCACCGTGTTCGTAAAATAAACGTCCACAACTTCCCTGCTGATTCCCACCGCTTCAAAAATTTGCGCCGACTGATACGACTGAATGGTAGAAATTCCCATTTTTGCCGCGATTTTTACGATTCCGTTTAAAATTCCGTTGTTGTAGTCATCGATTGCCGTGTGGTAGTCCTTGTCCAGCAGTTTCTGGTCAATCAGTTCAGCAATGCATTCGTGTGCCAGATACGGATTGATTGCCCGCGCGCCGTAACCCAGAATCATGGCAGCCTGATGAACGTTTCGGATTTCCGCGGATTCCAGAACGATGGAAATTGCCGTGCGTTTTTTTGTGCGGATTAAATATTGTTCTACGCCGCTGACTGCAAGCAGACTGGGAATTGCCACGTGATTTTCGTCCACTCCGCGGTCGCTTAAAATCATTATGTTTGAACCGTTGCGATATTCCTTGTCAATCGTCACGAAAAGATTGTCCAGCGCGTCCTTTAAAAGCGTATTTTTATAATACAGAAGCGAAACGACGCAGGTTTTCAGTCCGTCCTGATTCAGATTTTTCAGTTTGATTGTGTCTACGCCGGTTAAAATCGGATTGTTGATTTCAAGCACGGTGCAGTTCGTACTTTTGGGCTCCAGAAGATTTCCGTCCGTTCCCAGATAAACCGTTGTGTCCGTTACGATTTTTTCCCTGAGCGAATCGATGGGCGGATTCGTTACCTGCGCGAAAAGCTGCTTGAAATAATTAAAAAGCGGCGGATGTCTGTCTGACATTACTGCAAGCGGCGTGTCGATTCCCATTGATGCAGTCGGTTCCGTTCCGTTCTGCGCCATGGGAAGAATCACTTCGTTTACGTCTTCGTAATTCCATCCGAAAGCACGATACATTATGTCGCGGTCTTCCTGAGAATAAACCGGAATTTTTTTGTTGGGAATTTTCAAATCCCTGAGCTTCTTTAAATTCATGTTCAGCCATTCGCCGTAAGGATAAAGCGACGTGTAGCCGTTTTTTGCTTCTTCGTCCGAAACGAGTTTTTTCTGAACCGTGTCCACAAGCAGAATTTTTCCCGGTTCAAGACGCGATTTTTTTACGATGTTTTCTTCGGGAATGTCCAGGACGCCCACTTCCGACGAAAGAATCAGCATGTTGTCTTTCGTAATGTAGTAGCGCGAAGGACGCAGGCCGTTTCTGTCAAGCGTTGCACCCAGAACATCGCCGTCGCTGAAAAGAATTGCCGCGGGTCCGTCCCAGCTTTCCATCATGGTCGCCCAGTAATGATAAAAATCCTTTTTGTCCTGCGCCATGGAATCGTCATTTTTCCACGGTTCGGGAATGCAAATCATTACGGCAAGGGGAAGCGGAATTCCGTTCATCACCAGAAATTCCAGCGTGTTGTCCAGCATTGCCGAATCTGAACCGGTTGCATCCACTGCGGGCAGAATTTCGTGCATTTCTTCCGCGCTGAAAACCGGCGACTCAAGCGTTTCTTCCCGGGCAAGCATACGGTCAACGTTTCCGCGGATTGTATTGATTTCGCCGTTGTGTGCAATGAATCTGTTCGGATGAGCGCGCTGCCAGCTGGGCTGAGTGTTCGTGCTGAATCTGGAGTGAACCAGGGCAAGAGACGAAACGTAAAGCGGCGACTGCAAATCCTTATAAAACGTGCGTAACTGCTGAACCAGAAACATTCCCTTGTAAACGATTGTTCTGGACGAAAGTGAAACCACGTAAGTATTTAAATGCGAATGTTCAAACTGACGCCGCAGAACGTAAAGCCGTCGGTCGAATTCCAGTCCTTTTTTTACGTCACCGGGCTTTTTTATGAAACATTGCATTATGCATGGCATACAGTCTTTTGCGCGCTGACCCAGAACGTCGGAATCAACGGGAACGGTTCGCCAGCCCAGAAATTCCAGGCCTTCTTTTTTTGAAAGCACTTCCAGCATTTTCATCGCCTGACTGCGGATGTATTTGTCCTGGGGAAAGAAAAACATTCCCACGCCGTAAGAACGCTCTTCCGCGAGTTCAATTCCGATTTCCGCTGCGGCTGCCTTAAAGAATCCGTGGGAAATCTGAACCAGAATTCCTACACCGTCGCCAGTTTCGCCCGTTGCATCTTTTCCTGCACGATGTTCGAGTTTTTCCACAATCGAAAGCGCATTGTCCACGATTTTCCGGCTTGCGATTCCGTCGATGCTTACCACCGCTCCGATTCCGCACGCATCATGTTCAAACGACGATTCGTACAAAGTTTTGTCTGCCATAATAACCCCTTGAAAGCAAAAAAAAGGTGCTTTGTGAAAAACGACACTGCGCCGTCCTTTACAAAACACCTTTGTTTCGCAGTAATATATAAAAAAAAAAATAATTGTGCAATGGGATTTTTTTTTGTTTTTGCGACGCTGATTTTTTTAATGCGGATTTTTCTTTCCGCGGAAAATCATAAACTTTCTTTAAGCCGCTCCACCTGCTCCAGGGAAAGT
>CAZACA010000119.1:0-6375 GCA_964483515.1 uncultured Treponema sp. | reverse complement strand
CAAAATTCGGTGCAGAAAATCGGGGAAAAAAAATCGGTGAAAAATTATGACGAAAGCCAGATAAAACATCTGGACGCGCTGGAACATATCCGGCTCCGGAGCGGAATGTACATCGGACGGCTGGGCGACGGCTCAAATCAGAACGACGGAATTTACGTTCTGCTCAAGGAAATCGTGGACAACGCGGTGGACGAATTCATCATGGGATTCGGAAAAAAAATCGAAATCGAAGTGAAGGAAAATCGTGTAAAAGTCCGCGACTACGGCAGGGGAATTCCGCTGGGAAAAGTTGTGGAATGCGTTTCGGAAATTAACACGGGCGCAAAATACAACGACGAAGTTTTTCAGTTTTCCGTGGGAATGAACGGCGTGGGCACAAAGGCGGTGAATGCACTTTCGTCTTACTTTCGCGTGGTTTCGGTGCGCGACGGACAATGCACGGAAGCGGTTTTTGAGCGCGGAAAAATCGTCAGTCAGCGGACGGGAAATTTAAAACAGAAACAATCCGACGGAACTTTTTTTGAATTTGTTCCGGACGAATCGATTTTCGGAAAATATTCGTTCAACATGGAATTTGTGGAAAACAGAATCTGGAATTACGCGTATTTGAATTCCGGTCTGACGCTGAAACTTAACGGCGCGGAAATCAAAAGCGACAACGGACTTTTCGACCTGCTCACGAAAGAAATCGGCGGAAAGGAAGACGCATCCATTTCGCTTTATCCCATCGGAAATTACGCGGGCGAAAAATTAAAATTCGCTTTCACCCACACGAATTCTTACGGCGAAAATTATTTTTCATTCGTCAACGGACAGTACACGGCTGACGGCGGAACTCATCTGGCGGCGTTCAGGGAAGGATTCGTAAAAGGCATAAACGATTTTTTCGGCGCGTCGTACAAAAGCGAAGACATCCGCGAAGGAATTGCGGCGGCGGTTCTCGTAAAGGTCAGGGATCCGGTTTTTGAAAGCCAGACGAAAAACAAACTCGGCAACACGGACATCAGGCAGTGGATTGTAAGCGAAACGCAGTCGGGGCTGGACAATTATCTTCATCAGAATCCCGAAGCCGCGAAAAAAATTCAGGAGAAAATTCAGGCGAACGAAAAACTCCGCACGGAATTAAGCGCAGTCAAAAAAGAAGCGAAGGAAGCCGCACGAAAAATCAGCATCAGGATTCCGAAATTAAAGGACTGCCGCTACCATTTGCAGGACGGAAAAAAAGGCGAAGAAAGCATGATTTTCATTACCGAAGGAAATTCGGCGTCGGGCACAATGACTCATTCGCGGAATGCAGACTGCCAGGCGATTTTCAGTCTGCGCGGAAAGCCCGAAAATATGTACGGAAAAAAGCAGAGCGAAATTTACAAAAACGACGAACTCTATCAGCTGATGATGGCGCTGGGAATCGAGCAGGACGTGGAAAATTTAAAGTACTCAAAAATCGTAATTGCAACTGATGCGGACAACGACGGTTTTCATATCCGCAATCTGGTGATGACTTTTTTTCTGGGTTACTTTGAAGAACTCGTGACTTCGGGCCGCGTGTTCATTCTGGAAACTCCTCTTTTTCGCGTGCGGAACAAAAAAGAAAATATTTACTGCTACTCCGAAGAAGAGCGTGACAATGCGCAGAAAAAACTGGGGCAGAGTGCAGAAACGACACGGTTCAAAGGACTGGGCGAAATCAGTCCCGGCGAATTTCACGATTTTATTGCACCCGAAACAATTCATCTTACGCCCGTGGAAATCAGCCAGCTGAAAATGGTGCCGAAACTTCTGTCGTTCTACATGGGAAAAAATACGCCTGAACGAAGGGAGTTCATCGAAAAGCATCTTTTGAGCAACGCGGACATCGACGTTTAGCGGAGGAAAAAATGGCGTTCGTAAAAAATCTTTTCGACAAAAATTTCATTGAGTATGCAAGTTACGTAATCCGCGACCGTGCAATTCCTGACCTGGAAGACGGACTCAAGCCGGTTCAGCGCAGAATCATGCACACGCTTTTTACGATTGACGACGGACGGATGCATAAAGTTGCAAGCGTTGTGGGCGACTGCATGAAATTTCATCCGCACGGAGATGCTTCCATCGGCGGCGCCCTGGTGGTTCTTGCAAACAAAGGAATTTTTATTTCGCGTCAGGGAAATTTCGGCAACATGTACACAGGCGATGAAGCGTCGGCAACACGTTACATCGAATGCGCAGTTCATCCGGCGGCGAAAAAATTTCTGTACAATCCGAACATCACCCAATACATTCCGAGTTACGACGGACGAAACAAAGAGCCTGTCGTTTTCCGTGCGAAAATTCCCGTCGTGCTGATCGGCGGCGCGGAAGGAATTGCAGTCGGAATGTCCACGAAAATTCTGCCCTATAATCTGCGCGAAGTTCTGGAAGCGGAAATCAAAGCGCTGCATGGCGAAGAATTTTCGATTTTTCCTGACGTTCCCACCGGCGGACTCATCGACGTTTCAAATTACAACGACGGAAACGGAAAAATCATTACGCGTGCAAAATTCGACATGAGCGACGAAAAAAAAATCGTCATCACTGAACTTCCCGTGGACACGACTTCAAAAGACATTCTGGATTCCATCGATTCGGCGTACAAGGCGGGCAAAATAAAAATCAGTTCGGTGGAAGATTTTACGACCGACCACTGCAACATCGAAATAAAACTTCCGCGGGGCGTTTACGCAAAGGACGTGGAAAAATCGCTTTACGCATACACTGCCTGCGAAAAATCAATTTCGTGCCAGATGCTCGTCATCAGGGACAACATGCCCGTGGTAATGAGCGCCACCGAAATCGTAAAATATTACGCGAAAAAATTGACGGCGATCATAAAGGACGAACTGGAATTTGAACGGAAAACGCTGACGGAAGATTTGCACGCACGAACGCTGGAACGCATTTTCATCGAAGAGCGGATTTACAAAAAAATCGAACTGATGAAAACCGAAAAAGAAGTTTTTGATGCGGTAAAAAACGGATTCGTTCCGTTTGCTTCAGAATTGATCCGCGAAGTTTCCGACGACGATGTGGAGCGTCTTTTAAAAATTCCCATCAGGCGAATTTCGCTTTTCGACATCAACAAAAACCGCGAGCAGGTTTCGGCAATAAATTCTCGGCTGAAAGAAATTTCGCGCAGGCTGAAAAAACTCACCGAATGCGCCGTGGAATATCTTTCATCGCTTCTTGCTGAAATTGAAGAATTCACGAAACTCGATCCAAAAAAAGATCCGCGGGCAATCGACCCCAGGCTTCTTTCGCGGCAGACGCACGTAACGGTTTTCAGCGCGGTGAACGTAAAGGAAATCGTAAAACGCGAAACTTCATTGCGCTACGACGAAAAAGGATATCTGGGAACTTCGGTCTGGGGCGGAAAAGAAATTTTAAAAGTTACTCCTTTCGACCGGATTCTTGTCGTGCGGAAATCAGGAATTTTTACTGTGTGCGATGCGGGCGAAAAAATTTTCGTGGACACCGGAATGTGGTACTGCAATTACGCGGAAAAAGAAATCATTCAGGAGGAACTTTTCACGATTGTGTATCGCGACCCGAAAACAAAATTGTGTTACATCAAGCGGTGCAGGATTTCGGGCTGGATTATGAACCGCGACTACATGATGGCGCCCCAGGGAATGGAAGTGCTGCACATTGACACGCGGAAAAAATTTTCCTTTACGCTGAACTTCGTGAAAAAATCGCGGGCAAAAAAATCGTCGGAAAAATTCAGCGCAGAAAATTTTGAAGAAAAAGGACTTAAGGCGAACGGCGTGCGGCTTGATTCGCGGGAAGTGGAATCCGTTGAAGTGCAGGACTTTCACGGATACAATGAATTCAATTTTTAACGAAAAAAATTCGGGAGTGAAAAATGGGTGAAAAGAAAAAATACAAAAATCCGGAGTACCGCAGAATGTACGAAATTCTTGCCGACCGGCTGGGACGCAATCTGGGAAAATCGATTTTTACAATTTTAATTTTCAACGTGCTCATTTCGATTCTTCTCACCACGGGAATTTCGCCGACCATGGCTTTGGGAAAATCCGCGGAAGGAAATTTTTTGTCGCCTGCCGGTTTTGTCCTGTCGATTTTGTTTCTGTTTATTTTTCTGGTTCTGATTTTTTCCATTGCCTACGGAATCGTGACGAATTTTACGAACGTGGTTCTGGGCAAAAAAAATTTCCGCTCAACTTTTTTTTATTTTTTGTCTGAAAAATCGGGACGGATTACGCGCGCTTCGATTTTGTTTTCGCTGGTGACTTCGGCGGTGGCTGCGATTTCCGTGGCGCTTGTTTTTTTCGGAAAGGAAAAAATTTCTTCCAACGTGGAATCCTTTGCTGCCATGATTGCCGGCGGAGAAAATCCGGGCGAAGAAAATCTGGAGCCGCTGAAATTTCTTGCCATGGCGATTTTTTATTCCGCGCTTTTTTCGCTGATTTTTGCCTTTGCTTTTTTGCCGTTCATTTTTGTCTGGTCGAGTTTTTTTGAAGACAAAACCATCGGACTTTTGAGTGCAGTGAAAAAAAGTTTTTTCGTAATCCGCGCAAGATATTTTCATTATTTCGGTTTCGTGATTTTTTCGTGCTTTAAAAATATCGTGTTCATCGTTTTTTTGTCGGCACTGAATTTTATTCTGGCGCAGTCGAATTTCGGCGTGGTGAATTTTTTGTCGGCGGTTTTTGGATTTCTGGCGTTCCTGCAGTACTACACGATTCTGGCGAAAATTTATTATTGCATTCCGATTTATTATTATTCGTTTTTGAGCGTGAACGGACTGGTTTCGTCGAAATGAAAATTTTGCTTGAAGAATGCCGCGCAGAAATTTCCGTGAAGAATTCAAAATTCATCGCGGAAATTTTTCCTGTAGAAAATCAGATTGCTGCACGGGAAAAACTTTTGTCCGTGAAAAAAAAATACGCTGATGCAACTCACGTGGTGCACGCTTTCGTGGCGGGAAAAAAATGCGAAACCTGCGGAATGAGCGACGACGGCGAACCGGGCGGAACTGCGGGCAGACCGATTCTGGACGTGCTGAAAGGAAGCGGACTGACGGACGTTTTGCTTACGGTGACGCGTTATTTCGGCGGAACGCTTCTGGGAACGGGCGGACTTGTTCGTGCATATTCCGACGCTGCAAAGGAAGTTTTAAAAATTTCGCGCACGGAAGAATTCGTTGAAAAAGAAAATTTTTCGTTCAGCGCAGATTATGCCGGCTACGAAATCATCCGCAGAATTTTTTCACGCTACGGAATTTCAAATTTGCGCGAAGAATTTTTGTCGGAAGTTTTTGTCCGCGGAGAAATTTTTTCATCGCAGAAAAAAGAATTCATTTCAGAAATAAAAAATTTATCGAAAGGAAAAATATCATGCACCTGATTTTTATCCGGCACGGCGACCCGGATTACGAAAAAGATTTTGTCACCGAAAAAGGCAGGCGGGAACTGGAACTTTTAAGCGAACGGTTCAGCGGATTTGACGCAACGGAAATTTTTGTTTCGCCCATGGGACGCGCAAAAATCACTGCGGAGTACTGCACGAAAAAAATGAATTCGCCGGTTTTGTCGCCGCTGAAAATTACCGAACTTCCATGGCTCCGTGAATTCGATTATCGCGTTACCGATCCGCGCACCGGCAAAAAAAGAGTCGCCTGGGATTTTCTTCCGCGGGATTATTTTTCGCAAAAAAAATTTTTCAGTCTGGAAAATTTCTTTAAGCCGAAAATTTATCGCGATGCAAAAATAAAATTTCACTACGACGAAGTTTGCCGCGGATTCGACGAAATTCTTTCGGGCTGCGATTACAATCGCGTTTCGCAAAAAATTCCCGTGTACAACTGTCTGCCCCATCTGACGACGGACGAAGCGAAAACGGACACGCATTTGCAGAGTGAGCAGAAAAATCTGGATGAAAAAAAATTGGTTTTCGTCTGCCACCTGGGCGTGATGTTCGTGATTTTGAGCCACCTGACGGGAATCAGTCCGGTTCAGCTCTGGCAGGGATTTTTTGTTGCGCCGAGTTCCGTGACGATTCTGGGCGCGGAAGAACGGGTGCCGGGCGAAGTGGTTTTCAGAATTCAGCGGATGGGCGACGTGAACCATTTGCTTTGCCACGGAGAAAATGCATCCGCTTCAGGATTTTTCGGCAGTTACCTTTCCGTGTAAATTTTTTTTCGCGCTGAAATTCGTTTGCAAAATTTCGCAGATTTTTTTTTGCTGAAATTCAGTCTGCAAAATTTTCGATTTTTTTTCCGCTGAAATTCGTTTGCAAAATTTGCGGATTTTTTTTTTGCGCTGAAATTCGGTTTGCAAAATTTTCGATTTTTTTTTTCGCGCTGAAATTCGTTTGCAAAATTTGCGGATTTTTTTG
>CAZACA010000118.1:4580-6393 GCA_964483515.1 uncultured Treponema sp. | reverse complement strand
GCACTCTGCGCGCTGTCCGCATAAAAACTTTTACTGAAAAAATCCGCCTTCCTTTTGCTGAATTTTCGTCTTACACCCTGATGATGTTTTTTATTTCTTCCAGGACTGAAAGGGCGTTGATTCCGGTTTGCAGCGTGGAGCGGAGCGGCGTTTTTCCGTCCAGAAAATCTACGGCGTTCTGAATCATGTTGGCGAAGTAAAGCGTTTTTTTGGGCGAATTTTCGGATTTGTCGCTTAAAAGTGAATAAAATCCGCTGTACAACGACGATTTTTCCCTGTGATAAAGCTTTAAATATCCGTTGCCGATGCAAATTCTGCCTTCCGTGCCGGTGATTTCCACTTCAAAGCCGAAAAATTTCGACCGTCCGCTGATGCTTATGGTTACGTCGGGACATTTCGGCGTGGAATAATGCGCGCTCAACTGACGGACGATTTTTTTTTCGTCGCGGAAAATTCCAGTCATGATCGGAAAATTTAAAAGCGTGTTGACGGTTTTGTATTCAGCCTGCGCGGGTGAATCTGCCAGAACTTTTGCGCTTCCTAAAAGTCCGTGCCGTTCCGCGGATTTGGGCAGCCCCGAAATTTTCACGGGAATTTTTTTGATTCCTGACGGCGCGAAATCGTCTTCCAGAAAAAACAGAACTGCATCAACCAGATGAGTTCCGTCGTGAATCAGGCTGTATGCGCCCGTTTCTTCTTCCGCCGGATTGTACACGCAAAGACTCGAACAGAGTTCCGCGCGGATTTTCTGAATTTCACCGATTTTCGCCATGTATTTTTTTGCCAGTTTAAAATCTTCCGCGAACCTGCGCTCGTGGTTAATCATCACGGGAACGTTCAGTTTTTCGGCTTCTGCGGAAATCTGTTCAGCCTGCTCCAGATTCAGCGCAACGGGTTTTTCCAGAATTACAAGCCGCGGTTTTGCACGGATGGCGTCGATGGCTTCGTGCAGATGATCTTTTTCGGGAACGGCAACGCAGACAATGTCGGGATGGCATCGGGTAAAAAGATTTGCGCTGTCGGCATAAACGATGGATTTTCGGTTGGCGTCCTGCCACCTTGAAAGGGCAACCGGGTCAACGTCACAGCCGGCAACCAGATTTATGCGCGGATTGTTCAGCAGGGCCATTGTATGACTCGCCGGTTGTTCGCGTTTTTTGTCCAGTCCAAGCGTGTATCCGATTCGACCCAGTCCCACCAGAGCAGCAGTATATTTTTTCATTTTTGTGTCCGTTGATTCGTAAAATTGGCAGAATTCCGCCGCTTTTATTTTCGGACTTTTTTCGATTTACTTTACTGCGCGAATTATTCCGTGACGGAACTCGTGCTCAAAAAACATGAATCCGTCGCTCACTGACTGACTGAATCCGTATTTTGCAATGAGTGCGCCCAGTTCTTCAAAATCGCCGTGTTTGTGATACGTGCAGACGAATAAATCCGTGGCGTTTTTTTGCAGAATTTTTTGCGCGCCGTCCAGAACTTTTTTTTCCATGCCTTCCACGTCAAGTTTCAGCGCAATTTTTTCATCCGCCGGAACATCCGCGAAAAACGAATCAAGACGAACGGTTTTTTCATCGTCCACGTCGCCCGCGAATTTCGGCACAATCGTTACTTTTTCTTTCCACGGCTCAAAAGTTGCATTCAGCGCTTCAATCCAGTTGGGTTCGCATTCAAACATGACGACGCGTTTTGCTTTTTTTACCACGTCCAGCGATGACATTGCTTCCGCCGCGCCCACGTCCACAAAAGTTTTTCCGCTGATAAAATCCGTGCCGTTTTTAAAATAAAGGTGAGGACTGCGGGAATCCTGCTC
>CAZACA010000118.1:0-4480 GCA_964483515.1 uncultured Treponema sp. | reverse complement strand
GGGACAACCGCGTGCCAGATTTTTTTCAATAACTTCATTCTGTTCCTCCTGTGAAGTAAATTATTTTTCCATCAGCTCGGCGTATTTTTTTGCCAGCCTGCGGGATTTTTTGTCTGCCAGTCCGTGGTAGTTTGCAGGATGCTCAAAGAAATTTTCCGCGTTCTGCACTCCGAGTTTTTTCAGCTGTGCCGTGATTTTTTCAAATGCTTCCGTGTGAGTTTTCAGCACTTCAAAAAAAGTTTTTCCGGATTCTTCGGCCTCAAGCGTAATTTTCCGGATGATTTCGTGACCGTCGTTTACGCCCGCTTCTCCCAGAAGAATGTACGCCGGTTCAGCCAGAACTCCGCCCCGGACTTTTCCGCCTGCGTTTTCCAGATTTTTCGCCATGGTTTCCTTGTCCGCCTGAAGTCCCGAAACTACGCTGTTCATTCGCGCCACCGCCATGGTAAATCCTGCAACGTAATCGGCAATGAATCTCTGGCTCGCGGAATTCGTCAAATCGCGCTGATGTTCAGAAATCTGATCCATGTAAAAAGTCATTATGCGCGGACACATGGCTTTCCACAGCGATTTTACGTGCTCGGAATTCCACGGATTTCGTTTCTGCGGCATGGTGCTTGAGCCGACCTGCGTGGAAGCAAAATATTCAAAAACTTCACCGATTTCGCTCCGCTGCAAATTCCGCAAATCGTCCGCCAGATTCGCAATGATTCCGAAAGCCACGTTCATTTCCAGCAGAAGCCGCAGAAGGTATTCGGGTTCCACAAGCTGATTTGAATATTCGCTCGCTGAAAGTCCCAGAAATTCCACGTAGATTTTTTCAAGTTCTTCCGGATCCTGCACAATCATTGACGGTCCATTGTACGAACCGACAGGCCCCGCAAGTTTTCCCACAAGCTGATTTGAAAGTTCCTGAATCCGCAGAATCGATTTTCCCAGCCGGCTGACAAATTCCGCCACCGACCATCCGAACGTAATGGGAACTGCGTGCTGTCCGTGGGTTCGTCCGACCTGAGGAACTTCCGCGTCACGGTCTGCAATGGCACAGAGCGATTTTTCAAGTTTTTTCAGCTGCGGCAGAACGACTTTCTGAGTAACGTCGCGCATCCGGCAGGAAAGGGCAGTGTCCAGAATGTCAACGCTGGTTGCTCCAAGATGAACGAGCGGCGCGATTTCTGAAGGAACTTTTGTCTTCATGACGTTTACCAGGGCGCGGATGTTGTGCTTCGTTTTTTCTTCTTCCGCGTAAACTTCGGCAGGGTCGATTTTTTCGGCGGCGTCGTCAAGCTGTTTTGCAATCTGTTCAGTTAAAGTTCCGCGGATTTTTAAATGGCTTTTTACCAGGGCGCTTTCACATTTTGCGCAGGAACGGATGCTCGCTTCTTCGGAAATGCAGCGGGAAAGCTGTTCAAAAACTTCGGATTCTGAAATGGAATACCGGTGGTCAATGCATGAAATATTTTCAAAAATGTTACGTGTTTTCATGGGCGACATTATTGTGGAATGCATTGAAAAAAGCAATGAACTTTTGCCGCGGATTTTTTTAGACAAAAGAAAAATTCAGTAGTACACTCTGCGGTATGAAAACACAAAACGAAATAATCAATGAAATACAGAACGCACAATGTTCCCTGGGAATCGAATTCGGTTCGACTCGAATTAAAGCCGTTTTAGTGGATTCGCTCCACGAAAGCATTGCAGGCGGATTCTACGAATGGGAAAATTCGCTGGAAAACGGATTCTGGACGTATTCGCTGGATGCAATCAAAACCGGGCTGAAATCATGCTACGCTTCGCTGAAAAAAGACGTGCAGGAAAAATTCGGCGTAAAATTGCAGAATTTAAAGGCAATGGGAATCAGCGCCATGATGCACGGATACATTGCCCTGGACTGCGACGGAAATTTTCTGGTTCCGTTCAGAACATGGCGCAACACGACCACCGGCGACGCTTCAAAAAAACTTTCAGATTTGTTTAATTTTCCCGTGCCCGAACGCTGGACGATTTCGCATCTGTATCAGGCGATTTTAAACGACGAACCCCACGTAAAAAAAATTGCACGCCTCTGCACCCTTGCTTCGTACATTCAGCTTCTGCTTACGGGACAGAACAACATCGGTCTGGACGATGCTTCGGGAATGTTCCCCGTCGATTCAGAAACGAAAAATTACAACGAAAAATTTCTGTCGAAATTTGAAGAACTGATTGCACCGTACAAGGCAAAAAATTCCGTTCAGTGGACGACGAAAAATCTTTTGCCGAAAATTTTTTCCGCGGGAGAAAAAGCCGGAACGCTTACAAAAGAAGGCGCGAAATTTCTGGACGAAGAAGGCGATTTGCAGGAAGGAATTCTGCTCTGTCCGCCTGAAGGAGACGCAGGAACTGGAATGGTTGCCACGAACAGCGTAAAGGCGCGAACCGGAAACATCAGCGCAGGAACTTCGGTTTTTGCAATGGTCGTTCTGGAAAAATCCCTTGCATCGTCTTACCCCGGCATAATCGACATCGTTGCGACACCCGACGGAAATTCCGTGGCGATGGTTCATGCAAACAACTGCACCGGCGAAATCAACAACTGGATTTATCTTTTTTACGACGTAATCGAAAAAATGGGCTTAAGCGTTCCCAAAGGAAAACTTTTTGACACGTTAATCGATTCGTCCATAAACGCTGACAAAGACTGCGGAAAACTTCTGGCGTACAATTACATTTCAGGCGAAACGATTACCGGATTTTCTTCGGGACGGCCGCTTTTTGTCCGCGGAGAAAACGCGAATTTCACCGTGGAAAATTTTATGCGTGCACAGATGTTTGCCTGTCTTGGTGCGCTGCGGAAAGGAATGGACGTTTTGAGCGAAACCGAAAAAGTGCAGATTGATTCCATGACCGGCGCGGGCGGATATTTTAAAACGCTCACCGGATTGAAATACACGGCTTCTGCGCTGAAAACAAAAGTTTCGGTTATGGAAACTGCGGGTGAAGGCGGACCGTGGGGCATGGCGATTCTTGCGTCGTATGCGGCTGACAACTGCGGAAAAAATCTGGGGGATTTTCTGGAAGAAAAAGTTTTCGCTTCGTGCAAAAAAACTTCCGTGGAAAGCGAAAGTGCGCTGGAAGAAAGTTTCAACATTTTCTACAGGAATTATCTGAACGGTTTGAAAATCGAAAAATCCGCGGTGGAAAATATTTAGTTCCGCAGAAAACGCAAAAAAAATCCGCGGGAATTCCTGAAAATTTTCGCGGAAAAATCGGAGGAAAAAAATGTCAAAATTCGACGAAATAAAACAAAAGGCATTTGAAGCCAACATGAAAATTCCTGAAAATCATCTGGCGCTTTACACCTGGGGAAACGTTTCGGCGTTCGACTGTGAACAGAAAGTTTTCGCCATAAAACCGTCGGGAGTTCCGTATGAAAAACTTTCGCCCGATTCCATGGTGGTGGTGGATCTGGACGGAAAAAAAATCGAAGGAAATTTAAATCCGTCGTCTGACACGCTGACTCATGCAGTTCTGTACAAAAAATTTGCCGTGGAAAAAGGCGCAAAACTGGGCGGAATAATTCACACGCATTCCACTGCTGCCGTTGCATGGGCTCAGGCCGCGAAATCAGTGCCGGTTTACGGAACGACTCACGCTGACCATCTGCAAAAACCAATTCCCTGCGCGCCGTATCTTTCAAAGGAAGCCGTGGAAAAAAATTACGAAAAGGAAACCGGAAATTCCATCGTGGAATTTTTTGAAAAAAACGGCCTGAATCCGTCGGAAGTAAACATGGTTCTTTGCGCAGGACACGGACCGTTTGCCTGGGGAGAATCCGCGGAAAAAGCAGTTTACAACGGAACCGTTCTGGAAGAAATTTGCAAAATGGCGCTTTACACAAAACTGATTCGTTCCACCGACGCTGCCGAAGAAAATCTTTTGCCGCCGTACATAATTCAGAAGCATTACGAACGGAAGCACGGACCGAACGCATACTACGGACAAAAATAATCCGCGTTCTGCAAAGTTGATTTTTGTATAAAAACGATTATAATCGGATTTAATTTTTTGTTATGGAGGAAGACAATGAAGAAATTTTTGATTTCAGTTTTGTTCGCTTCGATTTTTGCTGTTTCCGCTTTCGCCATTGACCTGGGCGATTTTCCAACCGGTTCCTGGGTGGACGAAAAGTGGGACGCAGAATGGGAAATTGCCGTAAAAGCAATTACGCTTAAAGACAATTCCACGGGAAAAACGATTTTTACGTTCGACGACAATTCGGTTTCGGATTTTAAAGTGAGCGCATCCACTGACGGAGTTACGCTGACTTTTTCCTGTGCTGAAACTCACCGCGCGTACAAATTCCGTAAGCCGCTTTCGGTTGCCACCAGCCTGGAAATGACCATTGACCCTGACTGGACCACCACCGATTACAAAGTGGACATTCCGTTCAAAAAACTGAACCGTCAGTAGTTCTTTTTCGCGTCGAACGATTTTTTGT
>CAZACA010000117.1:0-6415 GCA_964483515.1 uncultured Treponema sp. | reverse complement strand
GGAAAAAGTTCGCCCAGATCCGCGGGAACCAGGAGTCCGTTTACAAAAAGGTACGAAAGCGCAGAAGTTGAACTCACGCACAGAATCATTTTTGCAATTTTCAGCCCCAGATTCCGCCGTTTTTTTGAAAGCAGCGACGCCCTGTCCAGTCCGATTCCGTACACGAAAACCACCGACGAAAAAAATGCGTAATAAAAGAAAAGTCCCATCATTCAAAAATCTCCGAAGTTTCCACGATTTCCAGATTATTCATCACCAGGGAAATCAGAAGGATGAACAGAAGCAGAAGCAGCACGGCTCCAGGAAACGACGCCCAGAGACGGTTTACGACGGGAATTTTTTCCGGAGCAAAAATCGAAAACTGCGCAATTCCGTTCCTGCACGGAAAAGAAATCGTTCCGTATGCAATTACGTCGCGAATCAAAAAAAACAGGAGCGAAAAAACCGAAAAAACGCCGCAGGAAAAAAGTGACGATTTTAATTCCCCCGGAAAAGAATCCGCGGTTTTACAGAAAACGTTTCCCAGAACGAAAGGCGTAAATGCAGGCATAAAAAAGCAGATTCCCAGCGTCAGTGCGGAAAGGGGCGACAGAAGAATGATGATCTGCTTGAAAAAAATGCACCAGAAAACCACGAAAATCAGCGAAAGCGCATTCTGCAAGTCTTCGTCAAAAAATCGGGACGCGAATTTTTTAAAAAGCATTCCCAGGGAAACCAGCGAAAATAAAAGCGCCACCAGAATTATTCCGTAAGCGAATCTGCCCGGCACCGGAACAAGCATGGCAAGGGACAGCGGAAAATATGAGCGGATTTCGTTTTTTTTCATCGTGCACTCCTGATAAATTTTGGAATTCGTTTTTCCCAGGAAGCAATCTGCGAATTCAGCGATGCACTTTCAATTTTTTGCGCCATGGAAAAATCAGTGTGGGAAAGCCCCAGGAATTTTGCATTTTCATCCGCGGAAGACCACAGAAAAACCGCCGCAACCGGTCCGTACAGGGTGGGAATCCGCGCAATCACCGCAAAATTTTCAGCGTCCGACGGATTTTTTTTCGTCAGGGAATAAACCGATGCCTGTGTAGTAAAAACGCTTTTTATTTTTATCCAGGACGAAATTTCTGCGTCGATTAAATTTTCCGCGAAAACTTCCTGAATTTCCTTTCGTAAACCGTTTTTCCACGACGAACGGGACAAAACCGTCGAAAGCAGAAGCAGCACGAAAAAAGCGGCTAAAAATCCTGAAAGAATCAGACATTGCCGGATCATTTTCCGATAGAAGATTTTTTTTTCTTCGTCCAGAGTTTCTTCAAGTTCTTCGTCCATTTTTCCTCCGTTACTCTCCGCGCAATTCCCTTACACGGGGAAGCAGTTTTTTTACCGCGTCCTTGTGCAGTTTTTTGTCTTCAAAAACCTGAATTCCCAGCGAAACCAGATTCATCAGCAGAACCACGAAAACGTATCCCGCCGAAGAAAGTCCGAATCCCATGATTAAAAACGATGCCGTGCCCGCCAGAATCGCAAAGAAAATTTTTCCTTTCCGCGTCACGGGAAGAGTTCCGTACCATTGCAGGAGAAAAAAAGTGCAGAAAAGGGTTCCGCCGGTTAAAAGCGAAAGAAGCAGGTCGCCCTGAAACGGAATTCCGCCGGAAATAAAAGGCGAAACGAAGCGCACCAGAACCGAATAAACCGTCAGAAAAATCAGCGGAATGCAGAAATCGATCATGTCAAAAACCAGAAGCACCATGGAAGAAAAAATCGTAAGCAGGTTGAACCGGAACGCAGGAATTGACGAACCGTTGTCCCAGAAAAAACTTACGTAGCCGTCCGGAACCGAAACGCCGAAAAATTTGAACACGGTGGAATTCAAAAATTCAGTTATCGCCGAATCGGAGCGGATTAACGGAAAAGTTCCGTTCTGAATCAGCGAAAGGGACGGATTTTTTGACTGCAGGTCTGAAACGGAAATGGAAAAACTTTTGAAGGATTCCGCGTCCAGAAAATAAAGGATTGCAATGCAGAGCGCCGCCAGATTCGCCCAGGATTCGGAAAATCCGCCGAAAACGTACTTTCCCAGGAGAAGCGTAAAAAATACCGTAAAAAAAACAGCGCCGCAGGAACATTCAGCCGGAACCAGAAGCCCGATTAAAATTCCCTGAACCACCGAAATTTCCCAGGAAACTTTTCTGCCCGCAAAAAAAACCGCAGTTTCAGTCAGAACCGAAGCAGAAAGCGCAGAAAAAACAATCGCCACGGATTTCCAGCTTTCAGTAACGCACAGAAGGAAAACCTGCGCCAGAAGCAGAAAAATCATCGTCCGCGAAACCGTTCCCATTGACCATCCCGCGTAACTGAACGGATTAAGCGTTAATTTTCCGCAGGATTTTTTTAATTCTGTATAAGCCATTTTTTATTCCTTTACGAGTGAAATCGCCTGGCTCAGGGGAAGCCGCGACGGACATACGCAGTTGCATAAAGCGCATCCGGAGCATAAAACCGCGGAAGCAGCAAGTTCTTTCGGAAGCTGATATTTTCCCGCAGAAAATTTGTAAAGCAGATCCGGCGAAAGGGATTCGGGGCAGACTGAACGGCATTTTCCGCAGCGGACGCATTCAGTTTCTTTCTGCGAACAGATTTCCATGGACGGAACGAATTCCAGCGATTTTGTGGATTTTGAAACGGGCACATCCAGCGAAAAAATCGAATGACCCAGAATTTTTCCGTTTACGATTATTTTTGCAGGACGGGACGAAAATCCGCCGCACTGTTCCACAAGGGATTTGAATGATTCGCCGATGCGCACTTTAAAAATTCCTGACGATTTTAAACATCCGCCTGAAACGTGCACGAACCGTTCCATGACGGGAATTCCCAGCGAAACGGCTTCGTATGCAGAAAGGCAGGTTTCAGCGTCCACAAAAAGGCTTTTATGATTCACCTGCAAAAAATCGTCTGCGCCTGAAATTTTCGCGAATTTTT
Source organism: uncultured Treponema sp. (assembly GCA_964483515.1). Classification (GTDB taxonomy): domain Bacteria; phylum Spirochaetota; class Spirochaetia; order Treponematales; family Treponemataceae; genus Treponema_D. The sequence continues at coordinate 3,439 of CAZACA010000117.1, read as the reverse complement.
TTACGGCACGAATCAAATCCGGCTTTAATCCCGCAGGATATTTCGACGTGTCCACGGGAACTTCCAGATGTTCCGCCGAAGAAAAATTTCCGTTTACCGCGAATTTTTCGTTTTTAGGAAAGGCAAATGCAATTCCTGAAGCAAAAAAAGCCTTCGCCACAATCCGCGCGCCTTCCACCACATTTTCAGCGTAATTTTTCGCCACGAAGGAATCAGTGCACCGGGACGGATCATCGTCAAAAAGCCGCACGACTACAAAACGATTTTTTTGCAGCGGAGATTTTTTTATTTCCTGCGAAAGGGAAACGGTTTTTGCACGGAAAGTATTCACCACGCCCTTCGACTTGAATTCGTCCAGAATGGAAACGGGATTCATGAAATTCCAGTCCATGGGAGGATTTTTTTTGCCCAGAAACGTAAAAATTCCGCCCGTAGAAATTTCCGCCGCCATGCCCATTGTTCCGTCCGAAAGCGTACAGCGCGAAATGGAAACGACTTTTCCCGGCACCGACGAATGAATGTTTGCTCCTTCCGCGGAAAATTCGCCTGACGACGCAATAATCTGCCCTTCACGCACAAAATCGCCCGGTTTAAAGGCGCACTGACACTCGATTCCGTCCGACTGCCTTAAGGGAACTTTCACCGTCCGGGGCAAAAAAGCACGCACTGAATCCGCGAACGAAGAATTCGACGGCGACACAAAATTATTTACATTTTTCATTTTTTACCAGCCGATTTTATAGTGTAAAAAAACAGAAGCAGCACGGGCACAAAAATCGACGACAGAATCAGAATCAGGCTGAATCCGTCCGCTTTCTGCCTTGCGCCGCCGCTTGAACCGTACAGAACCTTTACGTTTTCGCCCTGTTTTTTCATCAGTTTTTCCACCGCACCGAAATTCCATGCGTCCACTTCCCTGTCTGCCGAATTCCTGAAATCCGCGTTGTATTTCATTATGAGCGACGTCGTCTGCACGATCCGTTCGTTTTTTTCTTCAAAGCGCGGAACTGAAATTTCTTCGTTTTCGGAAGGAATTTCGTACGCTGCCGCGGAATCGTTTAAATTTCTGTAGGGAAAACTTTTTGCGTTCCAGATCCAGGCATAATAATCGGAAATCACGGGCAGAACCGATTCAGCGTTTTCGTCTTCGGAAGGAACAGGCAGAACCATTTTTTTGTCCAGAACGGGCGCAAAACGGGCAGTAATCAGAAACGAAATCAGCAGGAACGAAAGGGGCACGAGGGAAAGAAGCGTCAGAAGCGCAGTCCGCGGATACATCAGAACCATCTGGGGCGCGGAAAAAATTTTCGTGAATTTAAACGATTTTTTTGAGTCCAGATAATTTTCCGCCGAATTCAGCAGAAAAAGCGCACTGACCGATGACATGACCGAAATCAGAATCAGAAATCCGCATTCCGCCGAAGAAAGTCCCGCAATCAGCACGGAAAAAATCGCCGGAATCAGGACGTACGGACTTTTTTTCAGCACGGAAACCGCCTTCCGCCTGCGCCATATCCGCTGGGAAAGAAAGCAGCACAAAAGATAAAGGACGCCGCCCGCCGCCACGGAATAAAACGGTTTTGAAAAGCACAGAAAAAGCGCAAAAATCGCCGAAGCAAAAAACGCAAATTTATTCCGCGAAAAGAAAAAGAAAACCAGAAAAACCACCGAAACGCACAGAGGAACCGCAAACGGAAACTGTTTTTTTCCGTCCACGCCCGCGGAAACCTGATTTTCCTTTACCAGAAATTCCACTGCCTTGGAAACTGCGCCGTCGAAATTCTGCGGAACGTAATAAAGCATATAATTTTTTGAATAGTCGTAAAAATAATTCAGACGGTCGCGGAGATATTTTCCGTAGGAATCGGGCAGAACGGGAGTTACGTCGGAATAAAAGGGAACACGCTGACTTCCCGGGCTGATTGCGCCTTCTACGCCGAATTTTTCAAAATACGAAAGTACCTGCCGCTCGCTTAAGGATTTTTCAACGTAAACGACGGTGTATCCGTTCCAGATTCGCGAAACGGGAACGCTGCGCATAAAAAAAAACGCAAAAAGCGAAATGACGATGACAAAAAAAGAAAGGGCGGTTTTTGCAGAATTTTTCATTTTTTTATACGCTGAATGCGATTCCGATAAAAAGTCCCAGAAACGAACCGATTACCACTTCCATGGGAGTGTGCCCCTGCACTTCCTTTATGGGTTTTACTTCGTCGATAATTTTTTTTGAAGCAAGAAGCCGCGCAATTTTGTTCAGCATGGCAGCCTGTAAACCGTTGGCACGGCGAACTCCCACTGCATCGCGAATCGTTACCAGATAGAATCCCAGGGAAAGCAAAAAAACGTCGCTCGTAATTCCTGAATGAAATCCGATGGTCGTACACAGACTTGCCACCAGCGCTGCGTGACTTGACGGCATGCTTCCAGTCCGCCAGAAAAGCAGTTCAAAAAGTTCCTTTAAGCTGTGCACTTTTCCGGAAAAAAGTTTTATAAGCGTTTTTACAAATTGAGCAGAAAGCCAGCTGAAAAGGCATGCGAAAAATGCCGGCTGTAAAAAAAACGAATGTAATTGCTCCCGAAAATTCATGGGGCGATTATAGCAAATAAAATTTAATTATTCTATAATCGCGCCATGGAATTTAAAAAATTCACTGCATCGGAAGACGACGGAAACAGGCGGATTGAAAAAGTCGTAAGGCGGATTTTTGATTTTCATCACGCGGAATGCAGGAACGTTTTTGAAATTCTGCGGAAAAATCTCGTAAAGGTAAACGGAAAAAAAATTCCGCAGTCGTACACGGTAAAATCCGGCGATGAAATTTCCGTTGCAAAATTCCTTCTGGAAAATTCCGCGAAAAAAAACGGACGCACGGATTCATCAGAAAAAATTCATGAAGATTTTTCAGGGCAGACGGTTTTCAGAAATTCCCACATCTGGATTTTCAACAAAAAAAGCGGAATTCCGGTTCAGGGCGGCGGAAAGGAATTTTCCCTTGCTGAATTCGTTGCAGAAAATTCCGCGGAAAAAAATTCCCTTTCGTTTAAAAGCGGACCGCTTCACCGGCTGGACAAAATTACTTCGGGACTCGTTTCGTTTTCACAAAGTTCAGCGTGCGCCAGGTGGTTTTCGGAAAATTTGCAGGACAGGAAAATAAACAAATTTTACGCTGCCGTCTGCGAAAATTTTTTTGACACGGACGAAGAGAAAATTTTTTCAGGTGAAATCGGCGGAAAAAAATCAGTGACGAAAATTCTTCCCGTTGCAAGGGGAATTTTCTGCGGAAAAAAAGTTACGCTCGTAAAGGCAAAAATCGAAACGGGACGGAAGCATCAGATAAGGATTCATCTGGCGGAAAATTTTCATGCGCTTCTGGGTGACGAAAAATATATTTGTCACTTGCGGACCTATATACTATACCGCAATAGCTAAAGCCATTAA
>CAZACA010000116.1:0-6428 GCA_964483515.1 uncultured Treponema sp. | reverse complement strand
CTGCGGAAAAAATTTAATTGCATTTTGTCGCGTGGAAATTCCGCGGAAAAAATTTGTTGCTTTTTGCTGAACGAAAATTCTGCGGAAAAAATTTAATTGCATTTTGTCGTGCGGAAATTTCGCGGAAAAATTTGTTGCTTTTTTGTTGCACGAAAATTCTGCGGAAAAATTTTGTTGCGTTTTGCTGAACGAAAAATTTTGCAAAAAAAATCGATGCGTTTTTGTCGCGAAAAAAAATCGGCTGAAGAAATGCTTTTTTTTATCATCCCTTCAGCCTGAAAAAAAATTATGCGCGGCCGTAGAGTTCGGTGTAGTACGAAAGGAATTCGCTGATTTCGTCCGTGAATTGTTCCGCGGTGGCACGCCATTTCCAGTTGGAGCCCACTGTTGCAGGAACGTTCATCCGCGCTTCTTTTCCCAGTCCGATTAAATCCTGCATGGTCAAAATGCTTGTGTTCGCCACGCTGTAAATTGCGGCAATCATCATTTCGCGTGCAAGATTTTTTTCGTCTTTGACGCGGAGGAATTTTTTTGCGAATTCTACGTCGTCTTTATCGGCGGTTTCTGTCCAGCCCAGAATCGTGTCGTTGTCGTGGGTGCCCGTGTAAACGATGCAGTTGGCGCTGAATTTATACGGAACGTAGTCGCTTTCTTCCCGCGAGTCGAAGGCAAACTGAAGGACTTTCATTCCGGGGAATCCTGAATCCTTTAAAAGTTCGCGGACGCTTTCAGTTAAAAATCCCAGGTCTTCTGCAATCACGGGAATTTCGCCGAAAGATTTTTTTATGGAATTGAACAGATTCATGCCGGGACCTTTCCGCCATTCGCCGATTTTTGCATCTTTTGCGCCGTAAGGAATGCAGTAGTATGAATCGAATCCGCGGAAATGATCGATCCGGATTACGTCGTAAATTGCAAGACTTTTTTCCAGGCGTTTTTTCCACCAGGCGTAATCAGTTTTTTTCATGTAGTCCCAGTTGTAAACCGGATTTCCCCACAGCTGACCGTCGGCAGAAAATCCGTCGGGAGGACAGCCTGCAACTTCCACGGGCTTGTAATTTTCGTCCAGACAGAATTGCGCCGGATTTGACCACACGTCCGAAGAGTCCGCAGCAACGTAAATCGGAATGTCGCCGATTATTTCGATGTTTTTTTTGTTTGCATAATTTTTCAGCGCGAACCACTGCTTAAAGAAAAAATACTGAAGCATTTTGTAGTATTCAATTCTTTCCGCGGATTTTGCTTTCCATTCGTCCATGGATTTTTTTTCGCGGCGCCGGATTCCTTCTTCCCAAAAATCGAATGCCTTTCCGTCGTGCGCATCTTTTATTGCCATGAAAAGCGAATAATCGTCCAGCCAGAATTCATTTTCCTTGCAGAACGAATCGAATTCCGCGGGAATTTTATTTTTGAAATTTTTTTGAATCAGCGAAAAAATTTTGTGGCGTTCAACGTAAAGTTTTCCGTAGTCCACGGATTTTTCGTCGCGTCCCCAGTCGATTTTTTCGTAATCGGATTTTTTTAAAAAGCCTTCGTCGCACAAAAAATCCAGATCGATAAAATACGGATTTCCTGCGAAAGTGGAAAAACTCTGATAAGGTGAATCGCCGTAACTCGTGGGACAGACCGGAAGAATCTGCCAGTACTTTTGCCTTGATTTTGCAAGGTAGTCCACGAAATCGTAAGCCGATTTTCCCATTGTGCCGATTCCCGTTTTTCCGGGCAGCGAAGAAATGTGCATCAAAACGCCGTTAGCTCTTTTGTTCAACATAAATCATCCCTCAAAAAAAATTTATATTTTTCTGACGCTTTCACCTTCGACGAATTCAAACGGAATCATCTTGTGAACGGCATCAGATTTTTTTTCAATGCTGTCGATTAACGCCTTCAGTCCCTGAACCGCCAGATCTTCCAGATTCTGCCTGATGGTCGTAATCCGCGGCGAATAAAATTCCGAAAGCGAAAGTCCGTCGAATCCAGCCACGGAAATGTCGCCCGGCACCGAATAGCCCAGATCCTTTAATTTCCGCACCGCACCGATTGCCATTATGTCCGACATTGCAAAAATTGCAGTAACGTCAGGAAATTTTTTCAGCAGTTCTTCCGCAGCAGCCGCTCCGCCTTCAAACGAATAACGCGCCGTAACGTAGGATTTTTCAAAGTCAAATTCCAGCCCCGAAAGTTCCAGCCCTTCCAGAAATCCTTCGTACCGGTTTTTTGACATTTCGGAATTTTCCAGATTTCCGCCGATTATTCCGATTTTTTTGTGACCGTTTTTTACGAAATTTTTCGCGATGCAAAGTGACGCCTGAAAACTGTCGGTGCTTACGCTTGAAAGATTCCGGAAATTTTCGTCCAGCGATTTGGTGGAAACAAGCACGCACGGAATCGTTATGTTTGAAAAAACGCCGGAAAATTTTTCAGGATTTCCGCCCAGAAAAATCATGCCCAGCGGTTTTTTTTCGCAAAAAATATTGTACGCTTTTTCCGCTTCGTTTTCGTCTTCGTCCAGAATCGTTACGTTCAGCGTGTACGGAAATTTTTCCATTCCGCTCTGAATGATTTCCAGAATGCTGTTCAGAAGAATGTTGGAAATTCCTTTTTCGATTATGACGATGGATTTGCTCTGGTGCGCCTTAAGTTCCTTTGCGTTTTTGTTCAGCACGAAACCGTATTTGTTTACCACGGAAAGAATTTTTTCCCGCGTGTCGCTGCTTACGTAATCCTGATTGTTCAGAACCCGCGAAACAGTTCCCACTGCAAAACCTGATTCCCTTGCGATGTCCTTGATGGTCATTTGAAACCCCGCTGAATGAATTTTTTGCGACCGAGGCTTCTTTTACAATGCCAGCCGCCGCCGGGCTGAAAAACTGCTCCTTGCAAAAAGAACCGGCATTCCGCCGAAACGCCGACAGAATAACGATATGCGTCTGCCATGTCAAACAAACGCATTTTTTTTGCACCGGATCAGCCGGAAAAATCAGCCTTTTACCGCACCGGAAATTACGCCCTTGATGATGTACTTCTGCGAACAGATGTAGAAAATCACGATGGGAATAATCGCCAGAACAAGCATCGCCATGAATCCGCCGTAATCCGTGGAACCGTAAGCGCCCTGCATTGCAATCTGAATCGCCACGGGAACGGTTTTGTGGTCAGTGCCCAGAATCAGGTACGGCAGAAGATAATCGTTCCAGACCCACATGGAATTTAAAATCGCCACGGTGATTGCAGTCGGTTTTAAAATCGGAAAGACCACGAGAAAATAAGTTTGCAGCGGAGAACATCCGTCGATTTCAGCGGCTTCTTCGATTTCCAGCGGAACGGCCTTGACGAATCCGGTAAACATGAAAACCGAAAGTCCCGCGCCGAATCCCAGGTAAACGAAAACGATTCCCGCCACGTTGTCGAAATTCAGCGAATTCACCACGAACGTCATCGTGTACATTACCATCTGAAACGGCACAATCATGCTGAACGCAAAAAGCAGGTACATCAGGCTTGTAAATTTATTTTTTACGCGGACGATGAACCAGGACGCCATGGAAGTGCAGACGATAATCAGCACCACGGAAAAAATCGTTACAAAAACCGAACGGCAGAACGAAATGAAAAATCCCGAAGTAGAAAGTCCGTTGATGTAATTTTCAAAACCCACGAAAGTTTCCGCGGAAGGAAGTGAAAACGGCGAACTGGAAATGTAAAAGCGCGATTTAAATGAATTCAGCAGAACCAGAAAAATCGGCACCAGAAAAAGCACGGAAAGCAGAGTCAGGAACGCAAATGCAATCGTCTTGTCGGCAGTTTTTTTCGTTGACATTTTCATGATTCAATCTCCTTTTTGTTCGTGAATTTAAGCTGAAGGTAAGCGATGACGGCAACGATTACAAAGAAAACCACTGCTTTTGCCTGTCCCACTCCGTGCCAGTTCATGTTGCGTCCGTAGAAAGTGTTGTAAATGTTGAGTGCAAGCATTTCCGTAGTTTTTTCGGGAGCACCGGCAGTCAGCGCCAGATTCTGGTCGAACATTTTGAACGTGTTCGTAAGCGTCAAAAACATGCAGATTGTAATCGACGGCATCACCATGGGAATTTTTATCGTAAAAAGAATTCGCGCAGGACTCGCTCCGTCAATTTCAGCGGCTTCGATTAAATCGCCCGGAATATTCTGCAGCCCCGCGATGTAAATTACCATCATGTAGCCGATTAACTGCCAGTTCGTAAGGATTACAAGTCCCCAGAAACCGAACTGCGTTTTAAAAGTAATGTCCATTCCGAACCGCGACAGAACGCCGTTAATCAGCAGATTCCAGATGTAGCCCAGAACGATTCCACCGATTAAATTCGGCATGAAAAAAATCGAACGGAAAACATTTACGCCTTTCAGTTCCTTTGTGAGCAGAATCGCCAGACCGAACGCAAAAACGTTCACCGTAATTATGGACACAACCGTAAAAAGCGAAGTGAATCCCAGCGCATGAACGAATTCGTTGTCGGACGTGAAAGCCTTTACGTAATTCTGAAATCCCACGAAAGTTGCATCCGTAACGGTAGGAAAATTCGTAAACGAAAGGAAAATTCCCATGACGAAGGGAACCGCAAAAAACAGTGCAAACGCCAGAAGCGTCGGCAAAAGAAAAATTGGAAAATATCGCGCCAAAGGCTTCTTCATTTTCTCCTCCGATTTTTTTGTAGATTTTTAATCCGCTGAAAATTTCCTCAGACGTCAGGGAATTTTCGCCTGAGGAAAAAATATTTTTAAATAACCGAATGAAGGACTTTTTTTATTCCGTTAATTTTCCGCGAACCGGTGAAAATCCGCGGATTTTTTTTACATATTGGATTCTTTTTCCCAGGTTGAAACTACGTCGGAAGCAACGTCGTCCCAGGATTTTGAACCCTGCGCATATTTCAGGAGCGACGCGCCGAAATCGTCCTTGAACCGCTGGGACGGGAAAAGCGTAAAGTTCCACGAAACTGAAGTTACGCCCGGTCTGCTCATCCAGTTGTTGATTTCTACGGCAAGCGGATCGGTGGGTCGTTCATTTTCGGCAAACGTATCGAAAGGCGCAATGAATCCGAGTTTGTTCGTTACGTAATCTTTTCCGATTTTGCTTGAGTAGAGCCAGTAAACGAAATCAGCGGTGGCTTTCTGTGCTTCGGCGGATGCTTTTGCGTTGATGCAGTAGAAATTTTCCGTTCCGATGCAAAGTCCCTGTTCTTCTTCGCCTGCAACGCCCGTGTAAATCGGCAGATATTTTACGTTTTCAGGAAGAACGCGGTTTCCGGTTACGTCTGCAACCTGTCCCCATGCCCAGTTTCCGTTCTGAACCATGGCGCATTTTTCCAGTGCGAATTCTGACATGGAATCGGTAACGGTTTTTGTGCCGACTGTTTTTCTGTCAACGGTGGAATCGTTCAGGTACAAATCGAGGATGTTCTGAAATTCTTTTCCGTACTGAAATTTGATTTTTTTGGTCGCGTCGGAACCCAAATCTACGTTGTTATTTTTAAATTCGTAATAAACGGGAACGTTTGCAAGGTGAGTCTGCCATCGCCAGTCTTCTCCGGCCTTAAGCGAAGTGGAAGCAAAAACTCCGTCAATTCCCAGTTTCGCGGCGTTTTTCTGCATGTCGTCAGCGAGTTCCTTGAGTTTCGCGAAGTTATTGATTTCGTCCATGCTCGTAAACGACGTGCCTTTTGCAGCAAGACCAAAATACCGGTCAGTGATTGCCTTGTTGTAAATGATTCCGTAGCCTTCAACTACATACGGAACTCCGTAAACTCCATTGCCTGAAGTTACTGCAAGGGATTTGTCAGAAAGATGCCTGTAAATTTCCGTGTTGGAAAGGTCAGCGCAATAATTTTTCCAGTTGGCGTATCCCCGCGGACCGTTAATCTGGAAAAGGGTGGGCGCTTCCTTTGTGGACATTTTGGACATGAGCGTCTGCTCGTAGGAGTTGTTGGCGGCTGTTTCAACGATAACTTTTACGCCGGTTTCCTTTTCGTAAGCAGCGGCAAGTTCCTGATAAACTGCGGCAACTTCGGGCTTGAAATTCAGGTAGCGAACCGTAACATCTTTTGATCCGCCGCACGAAGCGAGAAGAAGGGACGAAACTGCCATTGCTGCGGCAGCCACAACTTTTGTCAATTTTTTCATTTTTTCCTCCTAAGAAAAATAGACAACTGATTCTTTTGCAAAAACATGAAACGTTTCCACATCTGCAAGTATAAATCGTTGTGCATGAAAGTCAAATTTTTTGTATTCAGCGGAAAAATCGTGAAAATAATACAATTTTTCAGCGAATTTCATTTTATTTCTGGAAACGTTACAACAATTTCCGCGGAATTCAGCACAAAAAAATTCTTACGGCGCGGAAAATTCCGTGGTAAAATCAACAGAAAAGAACCGGAGGCGCAGATGAAAAA
>CAZACA010000115.1:0-6447 GCA_964483515.1 uncultured Treponema sp. | reverse complement strand
GTGCGAAAAAAATTGATTCGCGGAATGCATTTCATTATAATTCCCCCATCATGGAAAATATCAGGACAAAAAACCGGCGGCTCATTACGTCCGCACTTCCCTACGTAAACAACATTCCCCATCTGGGAAATTTAATTCAAATGCTTTCTGCGGATGTTTTTGCGCGTTTTTGCAGAAGCCGGGGCTACGAAACCCTTTATGTCTGCGGAACCGACGAATACGGAACCGCCACGGAAACCCGCGCCATTGAAGAAAAAAAATCTCCGCGGGAACTCTGCGACTATTACTATGAACAGCACCGGGAAATTTACGAATGGTTCGACATCGCCTTTGATAAATTCGGCAGGACGTCAAATCCTGAATGCACTGAAATCACCCAGGATTTTTTCCGCGACCTGGACAAAAACGGCTACATAAAGGAACACGCCAACAGGCAGCTTTTTTGCGAAAAATGTCAGCGGTTTCTTGCCGACCGTTACGTTCACGGAATCTGTCCGAAATGCGGCTACGAAGATGCGCGGGGCGACCAGTGCGACAGATGCGGTTCGCTTCTTGATCCCGTCGAATTAAAATCACCGCGATGCGCCACCTGTTCAGGCACGCCGAAAATAAAGGAAACGCAGCATCTTTACATCGACCTTCCTGCCATCAGCGCAAAACTTGACGGCTGGATGAAAGACGCAAGCATAAAGGGAAAATGGTCTGACAACGCCATCAACATTACGAAAGCATGGATTCGCGACGGATTAAACGAACGCGCCATTACCCGCGATTTAAAATGGGGAATTCCCGTTCCAAAAAAAGGCTACGAAAACAAAGTTTTTTACGTCTGGTTTAACGCGCCCATCGGCTACATTTCCATCACGAAGCAGCTGGCAGGCGAACTCGAACGCGAAGGCAAAAAAAGTTTCGACTGGAAAAGCTGGTGGCTCCCCGAAGAAAGCGACGAAGCAGAAGGAAAGGCGCCCGTTGATTTATTTCAGTTCATCGGCAAGGACAACATTCCATTCCACACGGTAATTTTTCCATGCTCAGAAATCGGCAGCGGACGAAACTACACCAAACTTTTTCATATGTCATCCACGGAATATTTAAATTACGAAGACGGAAAATTTTCCAAAAGCCGCGGCGTGGGAGTTTTCGGCACGGATGCAAAGGAAAGCGGAATCAAGGCAGACGCATGGCGATTTTACATTTTTTACAACCGGCCTGAAAAACAGGATTATCAGTTCACGTGGAAAGAATTCCGCGAACGGTACAACGGCGAACTCATCGGCAACCTGGGAAATCTCGTAAACCGCACGCTTCTTTTCGCGCAGAAATATTATGACTCAAAAATTCCCGACGCACCCGTGGACGAAGAACTCTGGGCACAGATAAAAATTCACGAAGAAAAAATCACGGAGCATCTGGAATGGGCTGAATTAAAGGACGCTTTCCACGAAATTTTTCTGATTTCCGACCTGGGAAACAAGGCGTTTCAAAGTGCCGAACCGTGGAAAACCCGGGAAACTGATCCTGAAAAATCCGCGAAGCTCATAAAAAATTTGTGCTACATGATAAAAGACCTGATGATTTTGTCCCATCCTTTCATGCCGCAGTTTTCTGAAAAAATCATGTCGTACTTCGGCAAAAAAATTTCCGAGCCAAAATTCAACGACGAAAAAATTTCTGACGGATTGAACTGGTCGAATTTAGGCGAAACGGCGGGACTTGAAAAAATTCTTCCCACGGAAATTTATTTCACTCCCCTCGACCAGAAAACTGCCGACGGTTTCAGGAAAAAATTTTCAGGCGCGCAAAAAAACAGGACTGAAAATTCCGCGGAACCAAAAAATCAGCCGAAGAAAAATCCGCAGAAAAAAGAAGCAGCCCCTCTTCCCTTTGAAAAGCAGGCGGAATTCTTCTGCCGGAAAATTTCGCTGAAAGTTGCGCAGATCGTCAGGGTGGAACCGAATCCGGAAGGCGAAAAACTTTACGTTGAAACGCTGGACGACGGAAGCGGAACTCCTCGGATAATTCAGAGCGGACTCAGGGATTTTCTTACGCCGCAGGAACTTACGGGCAAAAAAATCATTCTTGCTGCGAACCTGGCGCCGCGAAAAATGCGCGGAATCGAAAGCCGCGGAATGCTTCTGGCGTGCGACTACACCGACGAAAACGGAAACGCAAAAGTTGAGCCGCTGGAAGCACCCTGGGCAAATTGCGGAGACGAAATCGTTCTGGACGGAATGGAAAATTCCGTTAAGCCGCAGGAAATTTCCGCGGATGAATTTTTCAGCGTGGAAATAAAAGTTCAGGAAAATCAGGTGACTCTGGGCGGAAAAAAACTTTCTGCCGGCGGAAAAAATATCGTCACCCGGTTTACAAAAAACGGAACCGTTCACTGATGGAACATTTTCAGCAGAGCGGATTCTGGGCGGAATTTAAATCGCGCCACGGATGGGAAAAAAATTTTTTTTCGCTGAACGAAACTGATGCAAAAAAAATCGACGCGCCTTCTTCCGCAGAAAAAGAAAATCTCACGGTAATGACGCGGCGGTTCGATTTTAAAATAAAAAAAATCAGCGTGGCGTATTGTCCCATGAAGCCTGAAATTCTGCCCGGCGAAAATCCGTGCGAAAAACTTGCAGGCGTTGCAAAAAAAATCGCGGAATTTTTACCCGGCGACACGATTTACATCCGGTTCGATCCTGACGTTTCATTTGATTCCGCGGAAAAACGGGACGACTTCGTAAAAAAATTCAGCGCGCAGAAAATCGGAAAAATCCGCGTAAAAAAATCATCGTCGGATGTTCAGCCGCCTGACACGGTTTTACTTCCGCTGAACGAAAGCGAAGAAAAAATTCTGTCGCAGATGAAAAGCAAGTGGCGATACAACATAAAGCTTGCGGAACGGAAAAACGTCCGTATAGAAAAATTTTCATCAGGCGACGGAAATTTCAGCGAAAAGTTTGACGAATTTTTTACGCTTTTTTCGGTTACGTCAAAACGCGACGGAGTTCAGTTTCATTCGCGGAATTATTACCGGGACCTGTTCGATCTTTCCGCGGAAAATCACGAAGCGCAGGTTTCGCTTTATCTTGCCCGGCACGAAAACGATTATCTTGCAGGAATCGTGGTGATTTTTTACGAAAAGGAAGCGGTTTATCTTTACGGTGCAAGCGGAAACGAAAAGCGCAATTTAATGCCGTCGTACCTTCTGCAATGGAACGCCATCCGCGACGCAAAAAATTCAGGCTGCGACTTTTACGATTTTTACGGCTGCCCTCCCTCCGACGATAAAAATCATCCCATGCACGGACTTTTTCTTTTTAAAACCGGATTCGGCGGAAAACTCGTTCACAGACCGGGAAGTTTCGACGTAATTTTAAAAAGCAGGACGTATTTTCTGTATCGATGCGCTGAAAAAATCCGGAGCGTTTATTTTAAAAAGATAAAAAAAATTTTTGCCGGACGATAAGCGTAAAAAATCAGTTTTTCTTCAGCGACGCAATTCCGACGTTTACGGTTTTTTCCATTTCCATTCCGGGCGCCAGATCGATTTTCCAGAAAAGCCTTACGCAGTACGTAGATGAAACTTTTTTTACTTCGTCGCGGACCGGCCTGCAAAAGGAAACCAGGGAAACGGAAAGCCCCGACTCTTCGTTCGGTTCGATGACGAAAATTTTTTTGTCCGCGGAATCTTTCACCTGCACGAAGGAAACGCCGGATTTTTTCTGAAGTGAATCGGAATGCACTTCTTCGCGATTTCCGTCCACGATTATTTCCGATGAAAACTGCGCGCCGTCAGCAAAATCTCCGTCGAAGCGTGTCTGGGAAAAATTCATTTCGGAAACAAAATCCGCCTTTAAATCCGTTTCGCTTTCGTTTTTTAAAATGTACTGAACTGCAATTCCGTTGGACAGAAACGTAATTTTTTTGCGGAGGGAAATTTGCGTTGCAGAAGAAAAAATTCCGTCGGATTCAAGCTGAATTTCTTTCCGCCGCACGTCGATTTTTTTCTGTGAAAAAAGTTTTGCGCCGTCCGCTGAAAAAATTCCGCCTGAAAAATCCGGTTCGCCTTTTTCCAGTTCGCCTTCCGCCAGAAGATGCTCCACGAAAATTCCGCGGATGTAACTGTCTTCCGCACCGTCGAATTTTTTTATCCGCGAAAGGGACGCACCGTAAGAACCGCAGCCTTTTAAAACGTTGAAATCCGAAATGCATCCGCCGCGCATGGAAACCACCGCATTGTATTTTTCCATCTGGCACACGCATTCGTCTGAACCGTCGCCGTCGTAATCGAAAACCGTCATGGATTCCTTAAAAATTTTCATGGATTCGCGGGCGATTTTTTCCGCTTCGTTCAGCGCACGATACGACTGCTGCCGTCTGTCTGCCACGGAAGGAAGTCCGCAGGATGAAATGAAATTTCCGCCCCACTGGGATTCGTGGAGTTTTTCGGACGCTGCATTTTTCCGCACTTTGTCGCCGCCCTTGCACTGGGAAATCAGCATGGCAAGGTACATCATTCGGTCGGAAAGTTTTTTGTTCTGCGGATAGGAATTTAAATAATCGTAAACCGTAAACGATTCCGCGGAAGACGATTTTTCAAACTGTTTTTCAGCCCACCTGGACGCATTTTTTTCCAGACCGCCGTGAACGCAGCAGATTGTAAACGCCGAAGTTTTTTTCAGGAAAGCCGACGGAAGGGAAAAATTCAGCGCGCATTTTTCTTCCGAAGAAAAAAATTCTCCGCCGAAATTTGAATTTAAAAGCACGGACGCTTCATCGAACGAAAATAAAACCGTTGCAGTTTTCGGCGAATCAGATTTTCTGTAAAATTTTGAAACGCGTTCAGTCCATGAAAAAAATTCTTCATCCGCGGAAGGCTTCAGTTTTTTTTCGGTCAGAAGAATTTTCAGGCTTTTTCCGTATTCGCTTGAAATCAGCGGAAATCCGTTGTTTTTTTCGGAGCGCACCAGCGAACTGTCCAGAAGCACGAATTCAAATCCGCACGACTGAAACGTAGTAACCAGCGAATTTTCCCACGCCGAAGCATAAAGGCACGCACCAAGGGGACGTTTTCCCAGCGACGAACGCAGGACTGACGTCATTTTTTCGATCTGCGAATTTCTGTCGGAGGGAAAAAGAAGGGGAAAAAGCGGCGCATAATATCCTCCTCCCAGAATTTCAATCTGACGGCGGGAAACCAGTTCATGCAGAACTTCAATGCATTCAGGATGCTTTCTGATGTAGAACGAAATCTGCGGACCCGTAAAGGACAACGACAGAAGCAGTCCGGGGTGTGAATATAAAAATGAAACCATCGGTTTGAAAACGTTTTGATAATTTTTTTCCAGCAGAGAAGCATCGCCGAAACTTTCAAAATCCGCAGCCAGAACCAGGTTGACGTTCAGTTCGTTCATAAAAAACTAATTTTCCTTATTCTTAATTTCCTTTTTTTTCCCGGCGAGCATTCTATAGCACATTTTCCAAAATTGAAAGTATCTTTCGGGAACGATTTCGATTTTGCTTTCGGTAAGGAACGCGGGACAGGTCGTGTTTTCGCTCCGGGCTGAACTGCATAAAATTTCCCTTTCCGCGGAAGACGAAACGATTTTTATGATTTTTTTGGGGCACGCTGAAACGCATTTTCCGCAGCCGTTGCAGAGTTCGTTTACTACGGCAATTTTTCCTTCCACCGAAATGGCATGGCGGGAACATTCCTTTACGCAGTCGCCGAAACCGAGGCAGCCGAATTTGCAGTCCGCTTCTCCGTCAAAAATCGAATTGAACAGTGCGCAGCTTTTCGGGCCGGCGTAGTCGAACCGTTTTTCCACCAGATTTTTTTCGCCCGAACAAAAAACTATGGCGCGCTTTCTGTCTGCCTTCTGATATTTTTCCACTTCCGACGGCTTTATGCGCACTTCGCTTTCCGAAACCAGGGGACGTTCAAAAGGAATCTGCTGCCTTTTCAGCGCGGGAGACAGAATGTAAAAAACAAAAACCACTGCACATGACAAAACCGCCACAAAAAGCAGTCCGAACAGAATCGCCGCTACCATGAAAAAACTCCTTTATTCAGCCATGAAACGTTCCAGCAGAGGGTAATCAGCGAAATTATCGCCACGGAAACAAGAATGAATCCGGTTTTTTTGTGTTCCTTTAAATTTTCGTTCAGTTCAATCCTGTGACTGATTGAAAACAGAACAGGAATGCACGCAAAAAACGAAACGGTACAAAAGCACGAAATCAGCACGCATTCAGCCAGGGACGACGATTCAGCCAGGGAAAGCAGGATGAACAGAATTGATGCACCGAATTCCGCGCCGGAAATTTTTGTCGTAATGCGGATTATGGCTTCCACGAAAACCGAAATCACCGCGAAAATCAGAACCGCCGCAAACGGAAAAAGTTCGCCCAGATCCGCGGGAACCAGGAGTCCGTTTACAAAAAGGTACG
>CAZACA010000114.1:0-6449 GCA_964483515.1 uncultured Treponema sp. | reverse complement strand
CGCCGTTAAAACTTTTTGCGCGGTACAAAAATGACGAATGGGGCATTCCCAGAATTCTGCACGCTTCAGAGCCTTTGATTTTTCCGCTTTTCCACAGTCCGAAGACCGTTGCAAAATCCGCGGGAAGGGGCGAGGGAGGACGACCGAATTTCACTCCGCGAATCATGGCTGCATCGATTCCTTCGCGCTGCCTCGTGCGGATGTTGCTCCGTTCGTTTTCCGCGGCAAACGATAAAAGTTCCAGCACCACATCGCTTAAAAAAGTTCCCATCAAATCTTTTCCGCGCCTTGTGTCCAGCAGCGGCATGTCCAGCACCACGATGTCGATTCCTTTTCCCCTGGTAAGAAAACGCCACTGCTCCAGAATTTCGCCGTAATTTCTGCCCAGACGGTCAATGCTTTTTATGTAAAGAACGTCGTCCCGGCTGAACGATTTTACCATTTTTTTGTATTGCGGACGCTCGAAATCTTTTCCCGACTGCTTGTCCATAAAAATATTTTTTTCCGGCACCGAAAGATTTTCCATATCGATGCGCTGTCTTTCTTCGTTCTGGTCGCGGCAGCTCACGCGGATGTATCCGTAAACGCTCATAAAACCCCCTCCGTTAAGAAAACGGGATTCCGGCCGTTTTGTAAAGAATTTCCGCGGAAAAAAATCAGTTTCGGAGTGAATGAATTTACGAAAGGACTTTTGAAAATTCCTTCAGAATCCGCGGAAGAAGCGTTTCGATTTTGCCTTCGGTACTTGCTCCTGCCGCATTTTTGTGTCCGCCGCCGCCGAATTTCGCTGCAATTTCGCTTACGTCGCATTTGTCCCTGGAACGCAGGCCGATGGTGCACGAAAATTCCGTTTCCTGCCGCACGAAAAGCACCGCTTCCACGTTTTCCACTTCCAGCATCAGGGAATAAAGTGCATCACTGTCGCGCCCCTCCTGCCCGAATTTCCGCGTGTCTTCCATGGTTTCGTAAGTCGCCACGAGTTTTCCGTTAAAATGACGTTCCGCGCGCTCAAGCATGATTGCCAGAAGTTTCCGCGTGTTCCAGTGTTTTCCGCCCGTCATTTCGCGATACGTTTCCCGCGGATTTGCCCCGGAATCTACCAGACGCGAAACGCCACGGAATACTTCGCCGGAATTTTCGTCCAGAAACCTGAAAAATCCCGTGTCGGTGCAAATTCCGAAGAACAATGATTCCGCCTGTTTTTTTGTCGGCTTTCCCACGATGGACTCGAAAAACTGCTGGACGATGCAGGACGCCGCCGGAGAAGTAGGGTCGATTACTGCATTTTTTGAAGCGTCGCCTGAAGTTTTGTGATGGTCAATGATGAATCTGTCCAGGTCCTTCAGTTCATCGCCCAAATCGCCCAGCCGCGTAATTTCCGAACAGTCCGCGATGATGAGTCCGCATTTTTTCCGTTCGTTTTCCGTCATGAACGGCACGGAATTTTTGAAAAGCGGTGCAAATCTGCGGATTTCGCTCCGTTTGAACGGTCCCTGGTTAATCATGATGTATGGTTTTTCATACGATTTTATGATATACGAAATGCCCAGACAGCTTGCAATGCAGTCGCCGTCAGGTTCCTTGTGTCCCGCTACGATAAAAGTTTCGTGGGAATCCAGAAAATTTTTGAAATCTGCTATCTGTTCTTTTGAAATTAAAATCATTTTTCCTCGTTTTGCGCAAAAAAAAGACTCAGCAAAAAAGCCAAGTCTTTCGGTGCGTCTAAATGTCTTTACACAAATTTTTAGTATTCGATTTCCAAAGAATCTGCGTCAGAACCGTCCACGCTCTTTCCCCGGGGATAAATTGCCCAGACAGTGTTGAAGCGGTTATTCGGAACGGTCATCCAGACTTTAAGGAAGGAACCGTCCTGCTTGATTACCGTCATGTACGGATTTAATCCTTTCGGAAGATTCCTGAAGTAAAGTTTCCGCGCTTCGCCTTCTTCCGCTTTAACCCATTTTTTGGGAAGAACCGCCGTTCCGATGGCAAGTCCCTGCTTTTCATAAAGCACTACGTAAGAATCTTTCTGGTCGTAGATTCTGTAAATCCGAACGTTCTGATACGTAAGGCTGGAAACGTTGTCGCCGTGATCCCACACCTGCGCAGAAGATTTTTCTTCTTCCTGGGAAACAACCGGCAGAACCGCCACCAACGCAAAAGCCAGTGCTGCTAAAATTTTCTTCATTTTTTTCCTTCCTTGGATTTCTTATTTTACAAGGGCGAGCATGATTGCCTTTATGGTATGCTTCCTGTTTTCGGCCTGATCCCACACCTTGCTTGCACTTCCTTCAAAAACTTCTTCGGTAACTTCTTGTCCTTTTACGGCAGGCAGGCAGTGCAGGAAAATCGTGCCGGGCTTTCCGGTCGCTTCCATAAGGGATTCGTTCACTTGATATGGCTGAAGCAGTTTTATCCGCTCTTCCTTGAGCGATTCTTCACCCATCGAAACCCAGACATCAGTATAAAGGCAATCCGCATTTTTGACAACAGAAATTTCGCTGGAAATTTTTATCTGCGCCCCCGATTCCGCTGCGAACGGTCTGCAGATTTCCTGAATTTTTTTGTCGGGAAAAAGTTCCGCAGGAGAAAATACGCTGAAATTCATGCCGAATTTTGCACAAATCAGCATGAGGGAACGCGCCATGTTGTTCCGTCCGTCGCCGCAGAAACAGACCGTAAGTCCTTTCAGTTTTCCGAAATGTTCTTTCAGCGTCATGGCATCGGCAAGAACCTGGGTAGGGTGAAAATCGTCGGTTAATCCGTTTATGACGGGAATTCCTGAATATTTCGCCAGATCTTCCACGTGGCTCTGCCTGAATCCGCGGAATTCTATGGCGTTGAACATTCTGCCCAGAACCCGCGCCGTATCCTTTACGCTTTCTTTTTCGCCCAGCTGAATGTCGTCCGTAGACATAAAAACCGGATGACCGCCTTCTTCGCCGAATGCCGTTTCAAAGGAAGAACGTGTGCGGGTAGAACGCTTTTCAAAAATCAGCGCGATTGTTTTTCCCAAAAAACGCTGATGAAGTTCTCCTGCGCGTCTTTCTTTTTTTACCTGAATCGACCAGTCAAGAATCTGATTGATTTCGTCGGGAGTCCAGTCAATCCAGTTCAAAAGGCTTCTGCCCTTGAAAGGACTTTCAAAATTTTCAGCCTGCATAAAAACACCTCCAACTGAAACAAAAAAAGCACCCTGGAAAACCAAAGTGCTTCGCTTTGTAGTGGCAACAGGGATCGAACCTGTGACACATGGAATATGAGTCCATTGCTCTACCGACTGGGCTATGCCACCACGAATGTTCAGGAATATATTGTTTTTTTTTTGTTGTGTCAATACGAACGAAAAAAAATTGTCAGACCGGCTCCGGGTCAACGACTTTTCCGCGGTAAAGCATTTTCGGATAAACGATGATTCCCAGTTTTTTTTCCAGATGCGCGAATTTTTTCAGTTCAATTTCGTCGCCCAGAACAACGTTGATTCCTTTTTTTCCTGCACGAGCCGTCCGCCCCGCACGATGAACGAAAAAATCTTCGTCAGGTAAATCCATCTGCACCACGTGGGAAATTTGCGGAATGTCCAGTCCCCGGGATGCCAGGTCCGTCGTAATGAGAATTTTCGATTTTCCGCTGCGGAATCTGTCCAGACTTGCTTTCCGCGAATTTTTGTCGCTTTTCCGGCTGAGGGTTTCGCACTGAATTTTTTTGAACCGGAGTTTTTCCGCGATGTTTTCAATCTGGTCGGCTTTTCCCGTAAAAACGATGAGTTTCTGCGGATTTTCGGCGTTGATGAAACTTCTGAGCGTGTCGATTTTTTTCCGTCGTTCTGCAAAAATTGCCCAGTGCGTAATTTTTTCGCGCAGGACGTTTTCTACGGGCATTTCCACCAGAACGATTTCGCCTTTTCCGCCCAGACCGTCCCGCTTTGCCTGCAGGATTTTCCGCGTATAGTCGCTTACCGTTGCAGAATTTCCGATGAGCTGAACGTCCGGCGGAAGTCGTTCCATGAGCGATTCGGTGGATTCCCTGAGTTCCCTGCTTAAAAGACGGTCGGTTTCGTCCAGAATCAGCGTGGTGATTTTTTCAGCCTTAATTTTTTTTAAGTGAATGAGTTCCAGAAGCCGCTGCGAACTGCCGATCAAAATCCGCGGTTTTTCTTTCAGCGTTTCGATTTGCCGTGCGATCGGGGCGCCGCCGATTAAAAGTGCGCATTTTATGCTGCAAATTTTTGCCACCTGAGATTTTATCTGGGACGCGAGTTCGTAAGTGGGAGAAGCAATCATGATTTCAGGGAATTTTGACGGATTTTCCTGCGATTTCAGCCGCGTTACGACGGGAAGAAGATACGCAAAAGTTTTTCCCGTGCCGGTTTCGCTCTGGAATACGACGTTTTTCTGCGCTGCCACAAGGGGAATTACTTTTTCCTGAACGGCAGTAGGCGACACGATTTCATTTTGCGCCAGCAGTGAAATGATTTCTTCATCGATTTTCAATTCTTGAAAAGTGCTCATGGGCGAAATATAGCACAAATCAGATTTTTTTCCACGGATTTTTCAGAGACTACAGCGACAAAAAAGTGCAGCCAAAAACTTTCTGCAGCCGGTAAAGCGTTTCCAGAGTGGGATTCGTTTTCCGCGGATTTTCCAGACGCTGATACTGCTGGTACGTCATTCCTGCACAGGATGCGATTTCTTTTTGCGCACGTTTTCCGCGGGCTTTCCGGAGTTCCAGGGCAAAAGCAACCTTAGGCGAAACTTCTACGGAAAAACCGCCTTTGTACGATGATTCAGGAACGGGAAAATTGTGGTCAATATGAGATGCAAGAATTCCGTCCAAAACGTCTTTTGCCATTTTCAGCGCATCTTCCCGTGAATTTCCGCAGGTTACGGCATTTGGAATGTCCGGAAAATTCACTGCGAAAATCCCGTCTTTTTCAATTATGTCACAGTTGTACGTCATTTTTTCGCCTCCCTATATTTTTTTTATGTCGATTCCGGCCTGCTTCAGAATTTCCCTTGCGAAAAATCCCAAATCACTGTCTTTTCTGCCTTTGTGAACGGGAACGGGTACGGCGCGCGGAACTCCTTCCTTTACAAAAATATGATGCGAACTTTCGATTCTGTCCAGTTTCCAGCCGTTTTTCTTCAGAATTTTCATTACCTGCCTTGCCGTCATTCCCATAATCCGAGAATACAACATATATATTGCACAGTCAAACGAATATAGCACAAATCAGATTTTTTGTGATATATTTGCGCCATGAAAATCGGAATTGATGCTTTCGGAACTGACCACGGAAAATCCGGACTGGGTTCGTATTTAAAATCGTTTGTAAATTCCATTCCGGACGATGATTCACTTCAGTTTGAAATTTTCGGCGACGACATAGACCGCTATACATTTAACAAGGAAAAAGACGTTCCTTTTTGCGGAATCGACGTAAACGACAATTTGAAAAGCGTGCGCAGATGGCATCGTTTTTTGTCGCAGGGTTTCGTGAAAAAATCGGGCTACGATGCGGTTCTGTACACGGCGGGCGGAAGAATCATTCCCCCGAAATTCAGCACGAAATCCGTGGCGGTGGTAAACGAAATAATCGGCAACATTTTCCGCGGAGAAAATTTCCTGTCGCGGAATGCAATCAAAAAAGGACTTTCCCGCGCTGACTGCATAATCGTTCCGAGCATGTTCGTGAAAAAAAATCTGGAGCGTTCGGGAGTAAAATCGCGCCGGGTAGAAATCGTCCACAACGGAATCGACCACAGCCTTTTTTTTCCCGTGGATTCCCTCGTTTCGGAAAGCGGAACACTTGATATAAAACCGTTCGCCATAAAAAAACCGTACTTAATTTACGCCAGCCGGATGCAGGGCAAAGAAAAAAAACACGTGGAACTCATAAAGGCATTTTCGGTTTTCAAGGAAAAAACGGGACTTCCCCACAGGCTTGTTCTGGCAGGAAGCGACGGACCTTACGGCGGAGAAGTGCAGAAAGCGGTCAAGGCAAGCAGATTCGGCTGCGACATTTTTATAACGGGCTATTTTCCCCACGAAAGCCTCCCCGAACTCTACCGGAATTCCGAAGCGTGCATTTTTCCGTCAGTAAACGAAGGCGTGGGACTGCCGGTTCTGGAAGTAATGGCGTGCGGAGTTCCCGTTGCGTGCGCGAAAGCCGGTGCATTGCCGGAAATCGCGGGGGACGGTGCAGTTTATTTTGACGCAGACGACGCGGAAGGAATGGCAGAAACGATTCAGAAAGTCGCCACCGATGAATCCCTGCGCAAAAAACTTTCTGCCGGCGGAATCGAACGCGCTTCCAGATTTTCATGGAAAAAATGCGCAGAAGAAACCGTCGCCATTTTAAAAAGCCTTTAATTTTTTTCCGCCGATTTTTTTCCGCTGATTTTTTTCCGCCGATTTTTTTCCGCTGATTTTTTTCCGCTCGATTTTTT
>CAZACA010000113.1:0-6482 GCA_964483515.1 uncultured Treponema sp. | reverse complement strand
CCTATGTTCCGCGACATCAGGCGCAGGTATTCTAAAAACGCAAGTTTTTAAAAAAAGAACCGCAAAACCTTTTGCAAAAAAATAAAGCATCGCTTTAAAAAAAAGCACCATGTTGACACAAAAAATAGTTTGATATAAAACTAACTTTCGTTATGGAAGCGGCGGATTCTGAAAAAAATTACGTTCCCTCGGCGGATTTCATGCGTGAGGCGATTTCTCTGGCAAAAAAAGGCGGCGGAAAAGTTCATCCGAATCCCATGGTGGGCTGCGTCATCGAAAAAAACGGCTCCGTCGTTGCCCGCGGATTTCATCGTCAGTTCGGCGGACTCCATGCGGAACGTGAAGCGCTGAAAAATGCGGCAGAAAATTCCGTGGATTTGCGCGGCGCAGTTCTGTACGTTACCCTGGAACCGTGCTGTCATTCGGGAAAGCAGCCCCCCTGCACCGATGCCATAATCGCTTCGGGAATAAAAACTGTTGTTATCGGAAGCCGCGATCCGAATCCGCTGGTGGACGGAAAAGGATGCCGGACTCTGGAGCAGAACGGAATTCACGTAATCCGCGATTTTCTGAAGGACGAATGCGATTCCCTGAACGAAATTTTCTTCCATTTCATTACGAAAAAAAATCCGTTTGTAATTTTAAAGTTTGCGGTGAGCGCGGACGGAAAAACTTCCCTTTCCACGGGCGAAAGCAGATGGATTTCGGGGGAAAAATCCAGGGAATTCGTGCATTTTCTGCGCGGAAACGTGGCGGCGGTTATGTGCGGAATGGGGACGGTTCAGTCGGACGATCCGCTTCTGACGTGCCGGATTCCGGGCGAAGGATTGAAGCAGCCGCTGCGTGTAGTTCTGGACAAAAATCTTGAAATCAGCGGTGAATGCAATCTGGTAAAAACTGCGGCGGAATTTCCCCTGGCGATTTTTACTTCGGAAAACTGCGATTCGGCGCGAAAAAAAGAACTTGAAGCAAAAAACGTAAAAATTTTCTGCGTAAAAAGCGTTTCGGGTCATCTGGATTTGCGGGAAGTCCTGAAAATTCTGGGCGAAAATTCCGTGGACAGCGTTCTGGTGGAATCCGGCGGACGGCTGAATTCTGCGTTTCTGTTTTTTGACGACGGAACTGAAAAAAAATGCCTTGCTGACAAAATCCTGTGCTTTGTCGCTCCGAAAATTTTCGGCGGAAAAACCGGTGCAGTAAATTCGGCGGTGCAGGGCGAAGAATGCGAATCCATCGAAAAATGCGTAAAACTTTCGGTTCCGCGGGTAAAATTTTTCGACGGCGACGTGCTTCTGGAATACAACGTGGAGGCGCGCTGATGTTTACCGGAATTGTGGAAAGTCTGGGCACGGTTCGCGGAATTCTTCCCGGAGCAAAATGCCTTTCACTGGAAATTGAAACGACTTTCGCGGAAAAAATCGTTATGGGCGAAAGCATTGCCGTGAACGGAGTCTGCCTTACCGTTTCAAAATTCAGCGGGAAAATTTTTTTTGCCGACGTAACGCCTGAAACTTTGCGCCGTTCATCGCTGGCAAATCTGCACGCAGGAAGTTTCGTGAATCTGGAACGCGCCATGAAAGCGGACGGACGATTCGGCGGACACATCGTTTCGGGACACATCGACGGAACGGGGCGGCTGATTTCCTTTGCGAATGAAGGCAACGCGGTAAACGTAAGGATTTCCGTGGAAAAAAAACTGGGCGAATTCATGGTGGAAAAAGGTTCCGTGGCGGTGGACGGAATAAGTTTGACGATTTCGGGCGTGGAATGGAGCGGAAATTCGTGCATTTTTTCTGCGGCGGTAATTCCCCACACGTGGCAGAATACGGTGCTTTCAAAAAAACATCGGGGCGAAACCGTAAACATAGAATGCGACATCGTAGGAAAATATATAAAACATTTCGTTGCATTATAAGGAGTTACGATGAAAACTGAAAAAATTGAACTGATAGAAAGGGCGCTTGCAGATTTACGCGGCGGCAAAATAATTCTTGTTACGGATGACGAAAACCGTGAAAACGAAGGCGATTTCATCTGTGCGGCGGAATTTGCCACGGGCGAAAACATAAATTTCATGGCGAAATTCGGTCGCGGACTGATTTGCATGCCTGTGAGCGCGAAAATTGCTGCGAAATTCAATTTTTATCCCATGGTTTCCCAGAATCAGGACAATCACGAAACGGCTTTTACTGTTTCAGTCGACCACGTTTCATGCACCACGGGAATCAGCGCATTTGAACGGAGCATTACGGCTGTTGCAGTTGCTGACGAAAATTCTTCCGCGGAAAATTTCAGGCGGCCAGGTCATATGTTTCCGCTTATTGCAAAGGAAGGCGGCGTTCTGGTTCGGCAGGGGCACACGGAAGCCACGGTGGATTTTTGCAGGCTGGCAGGTCTGAAGGAAGCGGGACTGTGCTGCGAAATCATGGCGGACGACGGTCACATGGCACGGCGGGCGGAACTGGAAAAAAAGGCTGCGGAATGGAACATGACCATCGTTACCATCGCGGATTTAATCGAATACAGGCGTGCAACTGAAAAATTCATGGAACGCGTTGCAGAAGCGGAACTTCCCACGAAGTACGGCGAATTCCGGATTTATGCTTTTCGGGACAGAACGACGGGCGAACATCACGAAGCGCTTGTCATGGGCGACGTTTCCACGGGCGAAAGCATTTTGTGCCGTGTTCACAGCGAATGTCTGACGGGGGATGCGTTCGGTTCGCGGAAATGCGACTGCGGTGAACAGTTCGATGCGGCAATGAAAAAAATCGCGGCGGAAAAAAAGGGCGTGCTGGTTTATCTTTCCCAGGAAGGGCGGGGAATCGGTCTGCTGAACAAAATCCGTGCGTACAGTTTGCAGGACGGCGGAATGGACACAGTGGACGCGAATCTGGCGCTGGGGCTTCCTGAAGATGCCAGGGATTATTCGTGCGGAATTCAGATTTTAAAGGATCTGGGCGTTTCAAAAATCCGGCTGATGACGAATAATCCGCAGAAAATCGACGCGCTGAATTGCAAAGAAAACGGAATCGAAATTACGGAGCGGGTTCCCCTGGAAATTCCCGTGCAGAAATTCGACGAATTTTATTTAAGGACAAAAGCAAACCGCATGGGTCATCTGCTTTCAAACGTATAAACGAATCGAAAAAAATCGGCGGAAAATCGGCCGGAATGGAGGAAAAAATGAAAATTATTGAAGGAAAAGTTGTCGCGGAAAACGGCGCAAAAATGAAAATCGGAATTGTGGCTGCACGATTCAACGAATTTATCGTGTCAAAACTGGTTTCGGGGGCGCATGACGGTCTGGTTCGGCATGACGTGGCGGAAGATGACATAACGGTTTGTTATGTTCCGGGCGCGTTTGAAATTCCGCTGGCAGCGAAAAAAATGGCTGAAAGCAAAAAATTCGACGCGATAATCTGTCTGGGTGCAGTAATCCGCGGGGCGACGAGCCATTACGACTACGTTTGCGCTGAAGTTTCCAAGGGAATTTCCCAGGTGAGTCTTGCAGGCGGAATTCCGGTTATGTTCGGCGTGCTGACGACTGACACGATTGACCAGGCGGTGGAACGGGCAGGAACGAAAGCCGGCAACAAAGGCTACGACTGCGCGCTGGGTGCCATAGAAATGGTAAATTTAATGCGAAAAATGTAGGGGAAAGAAAAGTTTTCCGGCGAATTTTTTGTTGTGTGACGCATCAGGGTTGCGGATAAATTTGCAGAACAAAAACCACCCGGAAAGAATTTGAATTTTTTTTGCGGCATTTAAAAAAAACTACGCACCGCCTTGAAAAAAATAAAACGCCACGCTTCCGTGCGCAGCGGAAGAAAAAACGAATTGTCAAGAAAACTTTTTTATATTATTCTATCGAAAAATTTTCGGGCATTTTCAAAAGTGGAAGTATTTTTATGAATAATTTTTCAGGCGGCGGCGGAAATTCGTCTTCGCGGCTTCGTAAGCAAAATCTTTTTATTGCGCTGGGCTTCATGCTCATTCTGGACGGAATTTTTTTCAGCCTGTCGAATTTGCGCGCATTGAATTTTTCAGTCAGCCGATTCTGGCCGGTCGTAGTAATCAACGCGGGGCTTTCGTTTTTTGCTGCGGATTTTTTCATGTACCGGCGGATTCGTACCGTTTCGCTTTTTCCGTCGCTGATGATGTTTTTTTTCGGCGTGATTTTTCTGCTTTTTTCCACAAAAATTTTTCCGTTTTCGCTGAAAAAAATCGTTTCGTTCTGCTGGCCTTTTGTGCTCGTCGTTTTCGGAATAATTCTGGTTTCGGTTTACGGCGTTCAGCGGATGAACCGGAGCGAATTTCCATATATGCAGGACGATTCCGCGGAAGAAAATTTTTCTGAAAATATGTAAAGTTTTCATTGAAAAGATTAGATATTTTAAAGGCGGAGATCTTTTGCAAAAAATGCGTAAAATCGGTTCTGCTTTCCTTTTGATTTTTACATTGACATTTTTTCTCACCTGCGCCAGTAATTCGGGGACGGTTTCCTCTGATGCGGTTTCCGTTTCGTCATCGTCTTCCAAAAAACGCGATTTTTTTTCCGCAGTGAATCCCCGTGCATTGCAGCTTTTTCAGATTGGTTCGGCGCAAAGTTTGAAGCAGGCATCGTCCATCATCCACAAAAGCAATTCCGAAAATTACACTGAAGCCGAAAAAACGCTTTTATACGTTTCCGCGCAAATCATGCAGATTTTGTGGCAGTCCGAAAACGTAACGTGGGACGCGCCGCTTCCTGCAAAAACGAATCAGTATCTTGGTGCGGTGGAAAGTTCCCTCCGCGGAATTTACGATTCGAGTACGACGCGCTCGGATTTTTTTTCGCTTCTGCTTCCGTCGCTGGCGATTTTTTCTTCCGCGGATCTGTCGGCGAATTTTGATTCCATGGAAACGTCGATTCTGGCATCGCTTCAGATTAACGGCGAATCGGTTCTGGCGAATTATATTCTGGGCACGCTTTATCTGAAAAAAAACGAAAACGAAAAGGCGCTGGAATGCTTTAAAAAATGCAACGGAAAATATTCGTCGGGCAGCAAGGAAATCGTGGAGTCGCTGGCGAAAACCTGCTTCCTTCTGGAAAATTACGAACTTGCACTTTCTTTCGGCGAAGAACTTCTTTCGCGTTATCCTCAGGACGTGGAACTTTTGAAACTTTCCGCGCTGTCTTCGTACAGACTGGGCGACACTGAAAAAACCGAAGGATTCGTGGTGCGCATTCTTCTGCTGGAACCGAACGACATGGATTTTCTGCTTCTGCGTGCGCGGATTCTCATGCAGAAAGGCGATTTTATCCGTGCGTCGTCGCTTCTGGACATTGCCGAAAAGAAAAATTCCCGGACGAAAGAATTTTACATTTTGCGGACGATTCTTCTGCGCGACTGGAACAAAAACAATGCCCTTGCCGTAGAAACTGCGGGGGAATCGTTGACCCGTTTTCCTGACGACCTGGACGTGCTTGTAATGGCGGCACAAACTTCTGCGTCGACGGGGCTTTCGGTAAACGGAATGCAGGCGGCGGAAATTTCGCGGAACATTCTGAATCATCATCCGGACAACGAAAGCGCCATGAAAATTTTTATCAGTGAAAGCGTAAAAAAATCCGATTTTGCAGGCGCATACGAATTCAGTTCGCGGCTTGTAAAAAAGAATCCTCACGATGACGAGTCGGTTTTGAATCACGTGGAAATTTGTCTTGCACTGAAAAAAAATTCCGAAGCGCAGGAAATCGCCACATCGCTTTACACGGAAAATCCGTCGGACGAAAACGCGTGCATGGCGTACATAAAAGTTCTGGTTGCGCTGAATCAGCGGAATGCAGCATCGTCACTGATTGCACTTCTGCTTCCGTCGGCGAATCAGCGCATGAAAAGTTTCCTGTATTTTCAGCGAAGTTTTTTGCAGACGACGGAAGACGCGGTTCTTTCGGATTTGCGTTCGAGCCTTACGTCCAATCCGCGGAACAAAGATTCGCTTTACAAGCTCTACGAAATTTATTACGCAAAAAAAGACTGGCGCCGCGCACAATATTATCTGAAGCAGGTGGTTGCCCTGGATTCGTCAAACGCCGCCCTTCTGAAAAAAAATTCCGAACTGGACGCACTCCTGGGCAGATAAAAAAAAATCGCTGCGGAAATTCAGCGGAAAAAATCGTCGCGAAAATTTCAGCGAGAAAAAAATTGTCGCAAAATTTCAGCAAGAAAAAATTCGTTGCGAAAATTCAGCGGAAAAATTTGGTTGCAGAAATTTCAGCGGGAAAAATTTGGTTACGAAAATTTCAGCGTGAAAAATTTGGTTGCGAAAATTCCGGCGGAAAAAATTGGTTGCAAAAATTCAGCGAAAAAAAATTGTCGCAAAATTTCAGCAAGAAAAAATTCGTTGCGGAATTTCAGTGAAAAAAATTGTTGCGAAAATTCAGCGTGAAAAAATCGTTGCGAAAATTTCGGCGTGAAAAAAATTGTTGCAAAATT
>CAZACA010000112.1:0-6498 GCA_964483515.1 uncultured Treponema sp. | reverse complement strand
AATAAGGACAGGGTTCAGCACGTGTTTTTCGTTGCGGAAACAAAGGGAAGCATGGAAGATTTTCAACTCCGAAAAATCGAGGATAACAAAATCGAATGCGCCAGAAAACTTTTTAACGTTGTTTCTGCAAGCGGCGTAAGATATGACCACGTGGACAGTTACGAAAGTTTAAAAAACATAATCGGTTTGAAAAATTGACCCGGCGGACTGAAAGCATGAACTGCTGCGTTGAAAAATTCCGCGGAAACTGATACTTTCTGCGCAAAAAATCGGCGGGAAAAATGGAATTTGACGAAAAAAAATCCGCGGAAAAAATCGGACGGTACGCAGAACTTTTTGAACGGCTGGGAAAATCCGGATTCCGGAGCAGATTTCACCTGACGCAGAAGGACGCGGACTACATAAACAGAAAAGGCATGGAAACAATCCGCCTGCACGCACGGGATTTTGTCGCCAGAAGGGAATCGCCTGCTGAAATTCCGAACGACGGACGCCAGACGCCGACTCACGGTCATCCGGTTTTTATTGCCCAGCACGCAACTGCAACCTGCTGCCGTGAATGCATCCGGAAATGGCACGGAATTCCCCGCGGAATCGGACTGAATCAGGCGCAGCAGGATTATCTTGTGGACGTGATTATGACCTGGATTGAAAAAGAATTCCGCGGACGAAAGGAAAATTTTTCGGATTGAAGCGTCGTTTCCCCCTGCATTGCGAAAGAAAAGAAAAAAAAATGTGCGTATAAGCGTTTTTCGTGGTACAATTCCCCTTGAGATTTTGGATTTCGGGAGGAAAAATGCCGGTTTCACCATACATCAGGGCGACCATGACCAGTAAAGGCGCGGGCGTAATCAGGAAAATGTTCGAGGAAGGAATCGAACTGAAGAAAAAATTCGGCGAGGACAACGTTTTCGATTTCAGCATCGGAAATCCGGATCTGGATCCGCCTGAAGAAGTCTGGCAGTGCGTGGAAAAACTTGCAAAAATCCGCGAAAAAAATTTCCACGGATACATGCCCAACGCAGGCTACGGTTTTGTCAGGGAAGAAATGGCAAAAAAAACTTCCGCGGAACAGGGCGTTTCCGTGGATTCAGGTTGCGTCGTAATGTCGGTGGGGGCAGCGGGGGCGTTGAACAGCCTTTTCCGTGCAATCGTTTCGGAAGGAGAAAATGTCATCGTGCCGTCGCCATACTTTACGGAATACAGGCATTATGTAAAAAATTCGGGCGGAAATCTTGTGGAAGTTCCTGCAAAGGACGATTTTTCGCTGGACGTAGAAAAAATTTCTTCTGCGCTGAACGAAAAAACTGCGGCGGTTTTAATCAATTCGCCGAATAATCCCACGGGGCGCGTTTATTCCCGGAGCGAAATTGCATCGCTGGCAAAAATTCTGGATGACTTCGCGGAAAAATCGGGACGAAAAGTTTACCTTGTGTGCGACGAACCGTATCGTGCCATCGTTTACGACGGAAAATCAGTGCCGGCAGTGTTTCCGCTATACAAAAGTTCAGTAATCGTTACTTCATTCGCGAAAAATTTAAGCCTTCCCGGCGAGCGAATCGGCTACATCTGCGTAAATCCTGAATGCCCGGACAGGGACGAACTTGTTGCTGCGTGCATTTTTACTACGCGGACTCTGGGATTCGTCAATGCGCCTGCATTTTTTCAGCGGGTGGCGGCGGAAACATGGAACGCAAAAGTCGATTATTCACTGTACGAAAAGCGGCGGAACCGGCTGATGGAAATTCTGGACGAAGCGGGAATCGTGCACGTCGTTCCTGAAGGCGCGTTTTACTTATGGTGCAGGGCTCCGGATTTTTTCGGCGGCGATGACATGGCGTTCTGCGATTATCTGAAAAAATATCTGATTCTGCCTGCTCCGGGAAGCGGATTCGGCGGAAAAGGATGGATTCGGCTTGCGTACTGCGTGAGTGAAAAATCCATCGAAAATTCGCGGAAAGCATTTTTGAGTGCAATGGCGGATTTAAAAAAATAATCTGCAAAAAAAAGCAATCGAAAAGGTTGCAGACAAGGAGTTGAATATGAAAATTTTGATGGTTACTGCGGAAACCGTTCCTTTTGCAAAAACCGGCGGACTTGCGGACATGGTGAGTGCCCTGGCGATTCAGCTGACAGAAATGGGACACGACGTAAAAATCGTAATGCCGCGTTATTACAAGATTGACCGGGCAAAACTGGAAAAAATCGAAGGACCCATGGCGATTGCAGCCGGTACTGTGGAAACCTGGTCGGCGGTTTACAGAACTTCCATGCCGGGCTGCCCGAAATTACAGGTTTATTTCATTGACCACGAACAGTGTTTCGGTCGCGACGGAGTTTACGGCGTTCCTTCTGAAACGGATTTCCACGACAATCCGTACAGATTTTCGGTTTTGAGCCACGGAGCGTTTCAGCTTTGCCGCAAACTCGGATGGTATCCGGACATCGTTCACTGCCACGACTGGTCAACCTGCCTGGTTCCGGTTCTTTTGAAGCACGTCTGCCGTTTCTGCGGATTTGAAAAAACTGCCAGCGTCCTGACCATTCACAATCAGGGCTATCAGGGTCAGTATTCCAAAAATTCCTTTCCGGCACTGGGAATCGACTGGGGACTTTATTACGGCGCGGGGTTCGAGCACAACGGCGGAATCAATTTTTTGCAGGCCGGCGTTTCTTCCGCGGATATGATAACGACTGTTTCGCCGACTTATGCCCGTGAAATTCAGACTGCGGAAGGCGGATTCGGCATGGACGGACTTCTGCGGGTGAGAAGCGGAGTGATTCGCGGAATTTTGAACGGCGCGGATTTACGGCAATGGAATCCTGAAATCGACAAAAAAATTCCTGCGCAGTATTCGTACAAAAACATGGCGGGAAAAGCGAAATGCAAGGCGGAACTTCAGAAGCGGATGGGGCTGGAAGTGAATCCCGACGTGCCTGTAATCGGAATCGTTACGCGGCTTGTGGACCAGAAAGGAATCGCGGAAATTTTTGCTCCCACTTACGGTTCGGCGTACCAGATTTGCAGCGACATGTCCGTTCAGTTTGCGATTCTGGGAAGCGGCGAAAGCTGGTGCGAAAACGAAATCAGGAGCCTTCAGTCAAAACTTCCGAATCTGCGCGCGTTCATCGGCTATGACGATGCATTGAGCCACTTAATCGAAGCGGGAAGCGACTTTTTCCTCATGCCGTCAAAGTACGAACCGTGCGGACTGAATCAGATTTATTCCATGCTCTACGGAACTCTGCCGATCGTCAAGCGGACGGGCGGACTTGCGGACACGGTGGAAAATTACAATCAGGAAACGGGAAGCGGAACCGGATTTGTGTTCGACAACCTTACTCCGCGGGCAATTTACGATACCGTCGGCTGGGCTGTCTGGGCGTACTACAACAAAAAAGACCACATAAAAAAAATGCAGCAGACGGGAATGCAGAAAACGTTTACCTGGGACGAAGCGGCTGAAAAGTACGTGGACGTCTATAAGGAAGCGCTTTATCGCGGCTGCGGAATTTAATTCACGCGGAAATTCTCATCACGAACAAAAAATCGGGCCGTCTGACCCGGTTTTTTTTATGCGTCGTGTTTATTTTGCGCGCCTGAAAAATTCAGAGGACGTAATCGATTACTTCCTGCACGTTCGTTACCGGAATGAATTTTATTCCGCTTTTTACGTGGGCAGGAATTTCTTCCAGGTCGCGTTCGTTTGCCTTCGGAATGATTATGGTGCGGATTTTGTTCCGTTTTGCGGCAACGGTTTTTTCCCTGAGCCCTCCGATGGGAAGAACCTGTCCGGTTAAACTTAATTCGCCCGTCATGGCAAGATTCGGCCTGATTTTTTTGCCTTTAAAAAGCGAAACGAATGTAGTTGCCATGGTGATTCCTGCGCTCGGTCCGTCTTTCGGCGTTGCTCCTTCGGGAATGTGCAGGTGAACGGAATTCGACTCGAACCATGCAGCGTCCTTTATTTTCCGCGAAATTACGTAATTCTTGCTCCAGTTCAGGGCAATCTGCGCGCTTTCCTTCATTACGTCGCCCATCTGACCCGTCAAAATCAGTCCGCCCTTTGAATTTTCAAAGGAAATCGCCTCCAGAAGAAGTGTGTCGCCGCCCATGCTCGTCCACGCAAGTCCCACGGCAGTCCCCGGAACCGAAGCGGTTTTTATCTGGCTTTCGTCAAACAGCGCTTTCCCGAGATATTTTTTTACTTCCGCCGTATCCACGTTGAAAATTTTCTTTTCCAGGGATTTTGCAATCTGTGACTGAGGAATTCTGGCGCTTTTTTCCAGATTCCGCACTTCTTCCAGCGCAATTTTCCGGTTGATTTTGTCGATGCACTTTTCAAAATTCCGCACGCCTGCTTCCCTGGCATATTCCGCGGCAATCAGTGAAAATGCGTCCTTCGTAAAGCGAACCTGATTTTTTGCGAATCCGTTTTTGGCGAGATTTTTGGGCAGAAGATATTTTTTCGCGATTTCGATTTTTTCCT
Source organism: uncultured Treponema sp. (assembly GCA_964483515.1). Lineage (GTDB taxonomy): Bacteria > Spirochaetota > Spirochaetia > Treponematales > Treponemataceae > Treponema_D. The sequence continues at coordinate 2,008 of CAZACA010000112.1, read as the reverse complement.
GATCGATGTAACCCGAAAGTTCAATGATTTCCGCGCGGTCTAAAAGGGGGCGGGGAATGTTGTCCAGCGTGTTTGCGGTCAGAATGAAAAAAACTTTGCTCAAATCGAACGGCAGATCCAGATACGTGTCGCGGAAAGACGAATTCTGTTCGGGGTCGAGCACTTCCAGAAGGGCAGCAGATGGATCTCCCTGAGCACTGGCGTTCATTTTGTCCACTTCGTCAATCATAAAAACCGGCGACTTTGATTTGGTGATTTTCAGCCCCTGAATTATCTGTCCCGGAAGCGCACCGATGTACGTCCTGCGGAATCCCTTGATTTTTGATTCGTCGTGTTCGCCTCCCACGCTGAACCTGAAAAATTTTTTGTTCATGGCGTTTGCAACGGATCGTCCTACGCTTGTTTTTCCGACTCCCGGCGGTCCCACCAGAATCATCACTGAACCTTTTCCGTCGTTTTTCAGCATCCGCACGGAAAGATATTCCAGAATGCGTTTTTTTACTTCGTCCAGTCCGTAATGATCTTCTTCCAGAATTTTCGACGCTTTTTCCAGGTCGTAGTCTTCGGCTTTTTCATCGTTCCAGGGCAATGACGAAACGAGTTCCAGATAATTCCGCGTGGTGGTGTATTCAGGGTCGTGCACGTCCAGAAGCTGAAATTTTGCAAGTTCGCCGTCCAGAGTTTCCCTGATTTCGCCCGAAAAATTAAACGAATCGATTTTCGTCCTGAATTTCTGATAGTCGCTTGTTTTCGAGTCGCCTGCAATTCCCAGTTCTTCCTGAATGCTTTTCAGTTCTTCCTTCAAAAAATATTCCCGCTGATTTTTTTCGACTTTTTCGTTGAGTTCAGCCTGAATTTTTTTCTGCACGCGGAAAATTTCCTGTTCTTTTTTTATGAAAAGCAGAACCTGTTCCATCCGTTCGCGCACGTTGGTCATTTCCAGAACTTTCTGCTGGTCTTCTTTTTCGATGTTTAAAATCGACACGACAAAATCCGCAATTTTCCCCGGATGATCGATGTTCACCATGTTCAGCCGCATTTCTTCGCTGAAAAGGGGATTGTTTTCGCTGATTTCCTTCATTTCGCTCATCAGCGCGCGGGTGAGGGCCTTTACTTCAAAAGTGTCGTCTTCTTCGTCTTCCAGATATTCCGCCGCAGCCACGATGGGATTGCCCTTGCTTAAAAATTTGCGGATTTTAAATCGCTGCAATGTGGAAACGAAAACGTTGATTCCGCCGTCGGGCAGATTTATTTTCTTTATGATTCGCGCAACCGTTCCGACTTTATGCATGTCCGCGGATGTGGGATTTTCAAGATCGTTTTTTACCATAACGATTCCCAGAAATCCGTCGCCTGAAAGGGAATCTTCTACAACTTTTATGTCGTCAGCGTTGGCAATCATCAGCGGAGTAAAAATGCCCGGAAAAATTGGCCGTCCCCCGATGGGAAGAATGTTGAGTTTTGGCGGGAGGGGAGTTTCAGCCGGCAGACCAAGAATTTCTTTTTCGTTCATGTGATTCTTCATGGCAACAAGTATAATCAAATTTTTTTAAAAAGACAAATTTTGAGGATGCGGCAAAAAAATGCGTGGACTTTCAGGGCGCAGCGAAATATAATCCGTTCCATGAAACGGTTACTGTGCTGTCTGTCGATGAGCGGAAGATTTTCAAAAGGAAGTTAAAGTTTTTTTAGTGAAGTGAATGCGTAGTAAGGCGTAGAGGCTGGCAAAGGAACTTTCCGTTTGTGCAGAAAAGTTTGAGTGCGGATAGAAGTGCCCGCCGTGTCAGGTTAAAAAAAAATGCAGATATTTTCGGTTGGGGTACGACTCCTGCTGATGTCAGGGTATGACTCTTGCTGATGTCAGGGGACGACTCTTGCAAGAGTAAGGTGATGACTCTTGCAGAAGTCATAGGGTGACTCTTGTCGATGTCAGGGTACGACAGAAAAAACAAGAAAAAAAAGCCCGCAATAAAGGAATTTCGCCCGAATTTGCGAACCAAAAACCACC
>CAZACA010000111.1:0-6591 GCA_964483515.1 uncultured Treponema sp. | reverse complement strand
ATTGACATTGAAGTGCTCGACGCTGATAGCAAGTACGGTCTGGACACCGCAACCCATTTCCTTTGCCGAATTTCAGATTTTTTTGCGTACGAAAATTCTGCGGAAAATTTTTACAGAATGTAGCGTTCCAGATTCTGGTCCTGCGTAATTCCCTTCAGTTTTTCTTCCACGTATGCACTGTCGATTAAAATCGTTTCGCCTGAATGTCTGTCCGCGTCAAAACTTAATTCTTCCAGAACCGTTTCCATAATCGTGTGGAGCCGTCGTGCGCCGATATTTTCCGCGTGGGAATTTACGTCTTCCGCAATGAAACTCATTTTGTCCACGGCATCGTCAGTAAATTTCAGCTCAACGCCTTCCGTCGCCAGCAGGGATTCGTACTGCTTGATGAGCGCATTTTTCGGTTCGGTTAAAATCCGCCTGAAATCTTCTTTTTTCAAATCTTCCAGTTCCACACGAAGGGGAAATCGTCCCTGAAGTTCGGGAATCAGGTCGCCCGGAGCCGAAACGCTGAACGCACCCGCGCCGATAAAAAGAATGTGAGTCGTGTTTACAACGCCCCATTTCGTGTTTACGTCGCTTCCTTCAACGATGGGCAGAATGTCACGCTGAACGCCTTCCCTGCTCACCGCCTGCCTGTCGCCTTCTCCGCCGTGTGTCGCGATTTTGTCGATTTCGTCGATGAAAATTATTCCGCTCTGCTCAACCCTTTTTTTTGCTTCGTCGGAAACTTTGTCCGCGTCGATATTTTTTTCCAGCGTCTGTTCCATGAGGATTTGCCGCGCTTCCTTTACCGAAACATTTTTCCGTTTCGATTTTCTGCCCGAAAGCAAATCCTGCAATCCCATTATGCTTTCCTCGAATTCTTCAGGACTGCTCAAATTCATCATGTTCATGCCGAATGACGGTTCGCGCTGAATGGAAATTTCCACTTCACGATCTTCGAGTTTTCCTTCCCGAAGCATCCGGCGGAATTTTTCACGCGTGGAAGAAAGATTTTCTGCATCCGGCTGATTCTGTTCCGCGGAATCCGTTTCGTTTTCCGGCTGATTCTGTTCCGATTCGTCAGGAGATTTTTTCTGCATTCCGATCTGAATTATGCTTCCCTGAAAAGGTCCCTGCTCGCCGAAAATGCCGCCTGAAATTTTTACGTCGCGTTTTTTTTCTTCGCGATTATTTTTTTTCGCGGAACTTCCGGGCAGAAGCAGATCCAGCAGCTGCTCTTCCACAAGGGGCACGCATTTTTCCTTTATTTTTTCCTGAGTTTCGCTTTTTACCATGTTGTAGCCCACCGCCATCAAATCGCGCACCATGCTTTCCACGTCGCGGCCCACGTAGCCCACTTCGGTGTATTTTGTGGCTTCAACTTTTAAAAACGGAGCACCGCACAATTTTGCAAGACGACGCGCAATTTCAGTTTTGCCCACGCCTGTCGGTCCGATCATCAGAATATTTTTCGGTGCAACTTCATCGCGGATTTCTTCAGGAAGTTTTATTCTGCGCTGACGATTCCGCAATGCAACTGCCACGAATCGTTTTGCCTTCTGCTGACCGATTATGTACGCGTCAAGTTTTTCCACGATTTCTGACGGAGTGAGTCCATCGGGAATTCCGTTTTTTTCAGAATCGATTTTTTGTTCCGCCGATTGATTTTTTTCTTCAGCCATTTAAAGTTCCTCCACCACGATGTTTGCGTTCGTGTAAATGCAAATCTGTCCTGCGATTTTCAGCGATTTTTCAGCAATTTCCCGCGCGCTCATTTCGCTCGATTCCATGTACGCCATTGCCGCCGCATACGCATAATTTCCGCCCGAACCGATGGCAAGAATGTCGTTTTCCGGTTCGATTACGTCGCCGCTTCCTGAAATCAAAAGCGTTTTTCTGGAATCCGCCACCAGAAGCAGCGCCTCCAGTTTGCTCATGGAACGTTCCGTGCGCCAGAGTTTCGCCAGTTCCACCGCAGCACGGGTCAGGTCGCCGTTGTATGATTTTAATTTTTCTTCAAATTTGTCGAACAGCGTAAAAGCATCCGCCGTTGCCCCCGCGAATCCCGTAATGACTTTTCCGTCGAAAATCCGCCTGACTTTTTTTGCGTTGCCTTTCATCACCGTGTTGCCCATGGTCACCTGTCCGTCGCCTGCCATTGCAACTTTTCCGTTCCGCCGGACTGCAATCACCGTAGTGCTTCTGATTTTGTTTTCGCTTTCCATAAAAATCTCCATTTATTCCTTGTCTTTTTTTTCTGAATGAGGAAACGATTCGCCGTAAACTTTTTTCAGCCGCTCCAGGGTTACGTGAGTGTATCGCTGAGTCGTGCTGATGGACGAATGCCCCAGAAGTTCCTGAACTGCACGAATGTCCGCTCCGTCGTTCAGCATTGAAGTTGCAAAAGTGTGACGAAAAACGTGGGGCGAAACATGACGGTTCGTTCCTTCCGCGCCGCTGTAACGATTTAAAATGTACGCAATTCCGCGGGAAGAAAGCGGACGTCCGTTCTGGTTCACGAAAAGAAACGCAAATTCCTTCTGCGGAAATTTTTCCTTTCGTTCAGCAAAATATTTTTTCAATGCATTCCGCGCATCTTCTTCAAAAAAAACTTTCCGGTCTTTTCTGCCCTTTCCGGTAACGACGGCGCTTTTTAAATCCGACGAAATGTCCTGCATTTTCAGCGAAGAAATTTCACTGACGCGGCAACCCGACGAATACAGAACTTCAAAAATCGCTTTGTCGCGGGCAGGCCAGAGAATTTTTTTTTCGTCAGGCATCCTGCAAATTTCGTCCACTTCAGTCTGCGTCATGAATTTCGGAAGGGGTTTGGGCGACTTGAGTTTTTTCAGTTCCAGCGAAACGTTTTTTGAAACGTAGCCGTATTTTTTCGCGTAAGAAAACATCGACCGCACCGACGAAATGAAACGGTTCATGGTCGCCACGGAAAATTTCTGCGCGCTCATGCTTCCCACGGAATTCCGCAGATCCCCGAGAGAAATTTCTTCCATTTTTTTTTCGCTGCCCAGATCTTTTTCCAGCCGGATCAAATCGCCGCGATAACCTTCCACCGTATTTTCAGAAAGGCAGCGCACGCTTCCGATGAACACAAGAAATTCTTCCGCGGTTTCGTGAAGCGTGAAAAATTCTTTTTTTTCCATGCTAACCCTGCGATTTTTTCGCTTCCCTGTCGGCCTTGTTTGCCAGCGCAAATTCACCGGCGGCTTCAGCGGCAACGGCTTCGTCCACGGAATGAAGATAATCGCATTCGGGATTTATGCAGCTTTTGTAGGAACCGTTTTTCTTGTCGTACTTTTCCACCAGAAACCATCCGCACTTCGGACAATAAACGTCGATGGGTTTAAAGTGCGAAATAAAATCGCATTCAGGATAATTCGTGCATCCGTAGAATTCCTTTCCGCGGCCTTTTGTTTTTCGCGCCACGATATGACCGTCGCATCCTTTTCGCGGACATTTCGCCAGGGGAACGCTTTTTGTGTTGTGGCATTCGGGGAAACCTGAACACGCCAGAAAATATCCGAACCTGCCCAATTTTTTTACCATTGGTTTTCCGCATTTGTCGCAAATTTCGTCGGTGGGTTCGTCCAGCGTGCCTTTCAAACTTTCCTGATTTTCCATCACCTGTTCCACGCGGTTTCTGAACGGTCCGAAAAAATCCGCAATCATTCCGTTCCACACCAGGGAATTCTGTTCGACTTTATCCAGATTGTTTTCCACGTCGGACGTAAACTGTTCGTTAATGACTTCGGGAAAAGATTCCACAAGAATTTTGCAGATGATTTTTCCCAGCATGGTGGGCACGAGCTGCTTGTTGTTCCGCGTAACGTAATAACGGTCGAGCAGAACCGAAATAATCGGCGCATAAGTTGACGGACGGCCGATTCCTTTTTCTTCCAGCGTTTTTACCATGGAAGCGTCGGTGTATCGCGCGGGGCCCTGAGTGAAATGCTGTTCAGGATAAAATTTTCCGCTGGACAGAATTTCGTCTTTTTTCAGCGAAGGCAGATTTCCCGTTACTTCTTCCTTGGACGAAAGCGTTCTGATTACGTTGTAAAATCCTTTGTGGCTGAGTTTGCCGGAACTTACGCGGAAAAGTGCGTCGCCTGCAACAATGTCAACGCTCGTAGTTTTTGATTTTGCATTGTTCATCTGGCTGGAAACGAACCGCTCCCAGATTATCGAATAAAGGCGGAATTCTTCCCGGGTCAAATATTCCTTTACGCTGTCGGGCGTGTATTTTACGTATGTGGGGCGGATTGCTTCGTGGGCGTCCTGTGCGCTTTTTCCCACGGCGTATTCGATTTTTTCAGGCGGAAGGTCATCGGGAAAATTTTCGCCGATCCATGCGCGTACATCGTCAATGGCAGTCTGGCTGATTCGCGTAGAATCCGTTCGCATGTAAGTGATGAGTCCCACGCGGGTCGAACCGATCTGAACGCCTTCGTATAAATGCTGGGCAATCTGCATTGTTTTCCGCGAAGTAAATCCCAGACGGTTTGCGGAAGCCTGCTGCAATTTTGACGTAGTAAACGGCGGTTTGGGACGGACTGTTTTTTCAGTTTCCTTTATGTCTGAAACGCGGCATTCGCTGTTCTGAATTTCCGCGATGATTTTTTTTACGTCGTCTTCGCCCTTTAATTCAGGCTTGATTCCGCGGTACTGAACGAGCTGCGCCGTAAATTTATTTTTGCCCTTTGAAAAATCTGCATCCAGCGACCAGTATTCTTCGGGAATAAAATCTTCCACTTCTTTTTCGCGCTCACAAATCAACCGTAACGCCACCGACTGAACGCGGCCTGCACTCAATCCGTTCTTGACTTTTTTCCACAGAAGCGGACTCAGATTGTAGCCCACCAGACGATCCAGAACACGCCTTGCTTTCTGCGCGTTGACTTTTGCTTCGTCGATTTCCCGCGGATTTTTTACGGCTTCCTTTATGGCAACCGGCGTAATTTCGTTGAACACAATCCGCTGAATCGGTGCAGAAGTTTTTTCTTTAAGCGCGTTATTCAAATGCCACGCAATCGCTTCACCTTCACGGTCGTTATCCGATGCAAGCAGAACCGACGTAGAATTTTTCGCGTCCTTCTGAAGTTCCTTTAAAAGTTTCGCCCTTCCGCGCACCGTAATGTATTCGGGCTGAAAATTATTTTCCACGTCGATGGCAATCCGGCTTTTAGGCAGATCGATTAAATGCCCCATGGATGCCTTCACCGTGTAACCCGCTCCCAGATAATGCTCGATGGTTTTCGCCTTTGCAGGAGATTCCACGATGATGAGCGTGTTCTTTTTTTTAGACTGCTTTTTTTTCGATTTTTTTTCAGAGCTTTTTTCAGCCATAATCCACCTGTCAGCCGAGTCCGGATTTTTTTATAACAACTCAGTCTGAAATTTTTTTTTGCAGATGTGCGTTCCCGGAGCATCGTTCAATGCCGAAACGAAATCCGCATAATTTTTTATAACGGGAGCGCCTTCCTCCAAAAATTTTTTTGAAGAACGGAAACTTCCGCTTTTTTCGCTTTTGCAATTTTCCTTTCGCCGCGCTTCTTCGCAAAATCCTGCCGCATGAAAAAAAACGTCGCGGTTGTAATCCAGAGCGAATTCCGCCGTAATGAGCGAACCGCTTCCCGCAGGACCGTGAACTACAAGCGTACAGGACGACAACGCCGCTACAATCCGATTGCGCTGAACAAACCGCCATTTTTCCGCCGGAACTCCCGGTGCGTATTCGCCCAGAATGCAGCCGCCGTCAGAAAGAATTTTTTCAGCGAGACGACGATTTGAGTACGGCACCACAGTTTCGATTCCGCAGGGAACCACCGCCGCAGTAGAAGATGACCGTTCACTTGCAAGTGCGCCGCGATGTGCAAAAGAATCGATTCCGTTAGCCAGACCCGAAACCACGCACTGCCCGAAAAGCGAAGCATCCCGCGCAAATTCAAAAGCCGCCGTTGCAGTTTCCTGACAGACGTTCCGCGTTCCCACAACCGAAACGCAGGGCTTCCTGATGCAGTCCAGATTTCCGCGGTAAAAAATCGCGTAGGGCGAATCGGCAACGGTTTTCAGCATGACCGGAAAATCGTCTTCGTAAAAAGCCGCTGATTTTATGTTTTTCGATTGCATCACGGCAAAACTTTTTTCCGCAAACAGACAAACGTCCTTCGCATTCCAGACTGCACGTTTGGGAGCGCGCCCGACAATGGTAGAAAGTTCTGAAATCGACAATAACGCAAGTTTATCTATGCTGTCAACATTTTTCTTCAGGAGAATTTTTTCCCTGAGTGACAAAAATAAAATCGAAGAAATCGCTATATCAAGTACATCCACGAAAAAGAGAATATAAAAATGAACAAAAAATTTCAAACAAAAAAAATACGTTTCAAAAATTTTACCCGTAGATTTTTGTTCGGCAAAAAAATTTGTTCAGCAAAAAAATTGTTCAGCGAAATTTCGTTTTGCAAAAAATTCATTCACAGAATTTTGTTCGACGGAAAATTCGTTCGGCGGAATTTTTGTTCGGCAAAAAAATTCGTTCGCGGATTTTTGTTCAGCGAAATTTCGTTCGCGGAATTTTGTTCAGCAAAA
>CAZACA010000110.1:0-6621 GCA_964483515.1 uncultured Treponema sp. | reverse complement strand
ATTAGTCCGCGGAATTTCAGCGAGAAAAAAACGCACGCAGATTTATCCGCAGAATTTCAGCGCAAAAAAAGTGCACGAAAATTTTGTCGCGGAATTTCAGCGAGAAAAAAATGCACGCAGATTCGTCCGCAAAATTTCAGCGTGAAAAATTTTGACAATCTTTTTTTTATGTGTTATATCTTTTTGCGTTACGGAGGATTTATGGCTGAAAAAATCGAGGCGCCGCTTGAAACTGATCCTCAAATTCTCATCGACGGATTTCTGCAAAAATTTTCGGACAATTACACTGACGACGACAAATCGAAAATCCGCCTGGCGTGGGACTACCTGATTTCAAAAACTTTCCTGCTGAAACGAAAATGCGGCAAACCGTACTACCTTCATCCGCTGCGTGTGGCTGAAATTCTTGCCGAAAAAAAAATGGGCGCGGACACAATCATCGCAGGATTTTTTCACAACATTCTGGAAGTGGACGGAAAATGCCTTGACGAAGTGCGCGAAAAATTCGGAAGCGACGTAGCAGTCATCAGCAACGGAACTGCAAAAATCACCGGACTGAAAATAAATTCCACATCGATTCATCAGGCCGACAGCATCCGCAAAATGCTTTTCGCAATGGTAGACGACATCCGCGTAATTTTCGTGAAACTTGCCGACCGACTCGACCGTATGCGGAATTTAAAATTCGTCAGCCCCGAAGCACAGCGCGCAGTTGCAAAGGAAGTCATCGACATCTGGTGCCCGCTTGCAAGCCGTCTGGGTATGAGCGACATCAAAAGTGAAATGGAAGATTTGAGTTTAAAATATTCAAATCCCGATGCGTTTCAGCAGATAAAATTTATTGTGGCGCAAAAAAAAGCCGAACGCGCAGAATATTTAAACAACGCCGTAAAAAAAATTTATCTCGCGACGGAAAAAGCAAAAATTTCCGTGAGCATTTCCAGCCGCGCAAAACATTTTTATTCGATTTATCAGAAGATGCGGAAGCGCAACAAGGAGCCGGGCGAACTTTACGATTTGCTTGCACTCAGAATAATTTGCGAAACTGATTCGGAATGCTACACGCTTGTGGGAATCGTGCACAGTCTGTGGAAGCCCATGGAAGGCCGGTTCAAGGATTACATCGCCATGCCAAAATCCAACGGATACCAGTCGCTGCACACAACGGTAATCTGCGAAGGAAAGCCGCTGGAAATTCAAATCCGCACGCAGCAAATGCACAACGTCGCTGAACACGGTGTGGCGTCTCACTGGCTTTACAAAAAAGGAACGAATCACGATCTGGTGAAGGCTGAAGATTTAAGCATCATCAATCAGCTTCGCGCGCTTCGTGACGAAAAATTAAGCGACGAAAATTTTTTTGCGGAACTCAAGGGCGAACTTCTGGGCGACTCCATTTTTGTTTTCACTCCCAAAGGCGACGTAAAGGAACTTCCCGCGGGTTCTACGGCAATCGATTTTGCGTATGCGATTCATTCGGGCATCGGCGAAAAAATTGTGGGCGCAAAAGCCGACGGAAAAATCATTCCGCTTTCGTCTCCGCTGAAAAACACGCAGATAATCGAAGTGCTCACGAATCCCCAGGCGCATCCGACGCAGGGTCAGCTGAAATCGGTGAAGACTTCCAAGGCGCGGCAAAAAATTCATTCGTGGCTTGTGGAAAACGATCCGACTTTCATCGACAGGGAAGCGCAGGAAAAACGTGAAGCGGAAATTGCGGCGAATACGATTTACTCAAAAAAAATCGCGGAAGAAAATCTGGCGGAACGAAAAAGAAAAGCCGAACAGAAAAAAATCCGTGCGCAAAAATTCACGGGGCAGATAAAAATCGACGGCGACACACGTTTCCAAATTTCCATGGCGCAATGTTGCAAGGCGGTTCCGGGCGATCCCATCGTGGGCTACGTTTCGCGAAATCGCGGAATCACCGTTCATCGTGCGGACTGCCGGACTTTTCTGCGCATTCCCGAAATCGAAAAGCGTTCGGTAAAAGTTGAATGGGACGTGGCGACCGAAAAGAAAAACGACAGGCGCGAAAAACTGAACGAACAGCGGCGCGAGCGTGCACGACAAAAGCAGCTGGAAAAAAATCAGTACAAAAAACAGCGCTAGAATTTTTTCGTTTGCAGCGAATTTTTTTTCCGATGAATTTTCGTTCAGCAAAATTTTTCAAAATTTCCGCAGTTGCACAAACCGATTTTTTTACTTAAGATGACGCCATGAATTTTTTAGAGGAAAAAATCAGGAAGTGCGGAACTGTTCTTCCCGGCAACGTTCTGGAAGTCAACGATTTCCTCAACCATCAGATTGACGTTGCGCTGCTGGACAAACTCGGCGAAAATTTTGCGGAACTTTTTAAAGGCGTTGATGTAACGAAAATCCTTACAATCGAAGCGAGCGGAATTCCCGTGGCGTGTTCTCTTGCCCGTGCGTTCAACAACATTCCCGTGGTTTTTGCGCGGAAGCATCACACTTCAAACATTGCCCAGGACGTTTATTATTCCACCGTCTGGTCGTACACAAATTCGCGGAACTACAACGTTTCGGTTTCAAAAAAATACATTCAGCCTTCCGACAAATTTATTCTGGCGGACGATTTTCTTGCCAACGGAAATGCGGTGAACGGGCTGATTGAAATCGTGGAAAGCGTGGGCGCGAAAGTTCAGGGCGTTTGCGTTGCCATCGAAAAAGGATTTCAGGGCGGAGGCGATGCGCTTCGTGAAAAAGGTTACCGCGTAGAAAGCGGCGCAATCATCGACAAAATGTCATACGACGGAACGATTGTTTTTAGAAAATAAATTTTGCCTTTAAAAATCCTGCTGAACCGATTGCAGAATTCTGCTTACGATTTGCGGGATTTTTTGTTTTTCCACGCCCGAATAATTTACGACAAAAGTTTTTTCCGGCGGGATTTTTTTTCCGTCCGCAAAAGAATTTTTTTCGTCATCCGCGGAAAAGAAATCGCTCAGCAGCGAAATTTTTATTCCGTTTTTTTCAAGATTCGATTTGATTTTTTTTTCAGCCAGATTCGATTTTACCGTGAGCAGAAAGTGCAGCCCGGAATTTTCTTCGGAAATTTTTAAAAGCGAATTTTCATTCTGCCTTTCGATTTGTTGCGCCAGTTCGTTGCGGATGTTCCTGTAATAATTTTTCATCCGCGCAATGTGCTTCGCGTAAAATCCTTCGCTCAAAAACGATGCCAGAACGTACTGCTCCAGCGCGCCCACAGTGCATGAACAGAAGCGGAATTTTTCCTTGAACGGCGAAACCAGTTTTTGCGGCAGAACCAGAAATCCGATTCTGAACGAAGGCGAAAGCGTTTTTGAAAAAGTGTTCACGTAAATTACGTTTTGTCCTTCCGCGGAACTTTGCAGCGGTGCAATGGGCTTCCCCGAAAATCTGAATTCGCTGTCGTAATCGTCTTCGATGATGAAGCGGTTTTCGTCTTCCTTCAGCCACGCCAGAAATTCCATCCGCCTTTTTACCGTCATCACTACGCCCGTGGGAAAATGATGATTCGGCGTTACGTGCACGACCGACGCTCCGTTTTTTTTCAGCGCAGAAATTTCCATGCCGTTTTCGTCGATGGCAGTCCGTGCAATTTTCGCGCCGTTCATTTCCAGAACTCCTGCGATTTTTTTGTAGCCCGGATTTTCCACTGCAAAAATTTTTTCTTCGCCCAGAAAACGCACGATGAAACTGTACAGAACTTCCGTTCCTGCTCCCACGAAAATTTGTTCCGCGCTCACGTCCATGTTTCTGAAGGATTTTAAATGTGCTGCGATGGCTTCACGCAAAACGAGTGCGCCTTCAAAGGGCTGACTTTTTAAAATGTTTTCGTGCGGACTGTTCAAAATTTTTCGCGTTAAATGCGACCAGACTGAAAACGGAAATTTTTCCTGAGCGATGGAATTGGATGCAAGGTCTGCAAAAATTTCCGCGGACGAATTTTTTTCTGCTGATTTTTTTGCACGCGATTTTTCCTTTGACCTGGATTTTTCCGCCGGTGAATCGAAAGGAAGTTCCGTTACAAAAAATCCTTTTTTTTCGATGGAATAAATGTAGCCTTCCGAAATGAGTTCCGCGTAAGCATTCTGCACGGTGATGACGCTGATTCCCAGGTGAGATGCAAGTGCGCGTTTGGACGGAAGTTTTTCGTTTGCTTTCAGCGAGCCGTTTGTGATTTTCGCCTTGACCGTTTCGATTAAAAATTCGTAAAGGCTTTTTTCGCCGCGTTTTGAAAAGTCGCAGGTAAACATTTTTCGCTCCAAAAATCTGGTTATATTAAATTTCGTACAAAATGAATATATCAATAATATCAGCAAATTTGTAGCATTTCGCCAAATTTTTATTTCAAAAAGAGGATTTTATGGACAAACGACTTTTAACGATTCAGGACATTTCGTGCGTGGGACAATGTTCGCTCACGGTTGCGCTTCCGGTGATTTCTGCCTGCGGAATTGAAACTGCAATTTTGCCCAGTTCGGTTTTGTCGAATCACACGGCTTTTAAAACCTGGACGTTCAACGATTTGACTTTCGACATGGAAAATATTCTGGCGAAGTGGAACGAACAGAAAATTTCGTTCAGCGCATTTTATACCGGCTACGTTTCGGCTCAGCAGATTCCCGTCATCAAAAAAATCATCCGCGAAACTTCACGCGAAAATTCTCTGGTCATCGTGGATCCGGTTATGGCGGACAACGGAAAATTGTATCCGGGATTCGCTGAAGATTTTCCTGAAAAAATGAAAGTGCTTTGCGACGGCGCGGATGTGATTCTGCCGAACATTACCGAAGCGTGTTTTCTTCTGGGCGAAAAATTTCCCGGCGAAAATTACGATGAAAATTTTGTCCGCGATGTTTGCGTCAGGCTTTCAGAACTCGGCGCGAAAAATGTTGTGCTCACGGGCGTTTCGTTTGAAAAGGAAAAACTTGGCGCGGCGGTGTACGACGGAAAATCCACGGAATATTATTTTACCGAACGGCTTCCGGTTCAAATGCACGGAACAGGCGACGTTTTTGCTTCGGCTTTTGCGGGCGCACTTTGCAACGGAAAATCGATTCTGGAAAGCGCATCGGTGGCGGCGGATTTCGTGGTGGAATCGATTCGTGCAACGCTTGGCGACGCGGAACACTGGTACGGCGTAAAATTTGAAAAAGCGATTCCGTTTCTGGTGAAGCGAATTTTTTCGGACTGAAAATGTTTCCGCCGTTTGACGAAGAAAAAGCGTTTGCGGTTTGCAAAAAAATTGCAGCGCTTCTGGACGAAAAAAAACTTCGCATGGAAAACGTCGGTGCACGGAGCGAAGAACGCATGGACAACGGCGTGATGATCGGTGCAATGACGGCGCGAGATTCTTCGGGCGCGGAAAAAATTTTTTACACGGTTTCAGGAATTTCAAAACGCATCGAAGGAAATTTTCCGGACGGAATTTTCGTGGAACCGGTTGTGGGCGCGGAAGAAATTTCTGAATCCCTTTCGCAGAACGATTTTGAAATTCATGCGCTTACAAAAATCATCGGTGAAAAAAAATCTGCAAACGAGGACGCTGAAATTTTTTTGCGGCGGCGGAATTTTCTTACGACACAATCGCTTCAAAAAGTTTTTGCGCTTTATTCGTTTCATTGCGCGGACGGAAAAATCAGGACGCTGAACGAAATCTGCAAAAAAAAAATCGGCGGAAAATTTCCTCCCACGGGAACGGGCGACTGTGCTGCGGTGAAACTTCTGAATCTGGCGTTCAAAAAAAAATTCACGGTAGAAAGTCTGTGCGAAATTTTTTACGGAAAATCATCGGAGCAGAAAATCGGCGGAAAAAAATATTCACCATGCGACGAACGATGCGGAATTGTTCTGCCGGAAATTCTTGGACTGAAAATTTTGTATCGTGACGCGCACATAATCGTGGTGGACAAACAGAGCGGAGTTTTGAGCGTGCCCGGACGAACAAGGGAAAAAAAAGATTGCATTGCGAATCGCGTAAAAAAAATTTTTCCGTTTTGCATCGAGCAGCCTGCGGTTCATCGGCTGGACATGGAAACTTCGGGACTCATGGTTCTGGCGTTCACAAAAGAAGCGCACAGAAATTTAAGCCGTCAGTTTGAAGAAGGCGCGGTGAAAAAAAATTACGTTGCGATTCTGGACGGAGTGCTTGCGAAAAAAGGAATTGCTTCCCGCGGAACCATGGAACTTTTTTTCCGGCTCGACGTGGAAAACCGGCCGCATCAAATTTGGGACGACGTGCACGGAAAAAAATCCGTCACCGAATGGGAAATTCTTGGCGTAGAAAAATACGTTTCACCGGAAGGAATTCGGCGCGACGTAACGCGAGTAAAATTTATTCCGCACACGGGACGAACTCATCAGCTCAGGCTTGCTTCTGCGGACAGTCACGGATTCGGCGTTCCGATTGTGGGCGACACGCTTTACGGAAAGTGCGAAGAAGGCGAGCGGCTTTTGCTTCACGCGGAATATCTGAGTTTTGTTCATCCGGTTACAGACGAACCCATGGAATTTTTTTGCAATGCAGAATTTTAAATTTCCGCGAAAAAAATTCAGCGAAAAAAAAATCATGCAAATTTGTTCGCGAAATTTTCAGCGACAAAATCAGTCGAAAAA
>CAZACA010000109.1:0-6647 GCA_964483515.1 uncultured Treponema sp. | reverse complement strand
TGACACGAATATTTTCAGCATTTATTTTTGACTCATGGAAATTTTTAAGGATTTTTAAAAATTCAGGCGGAGACAAAAAAATGAAAAAAATTCTTACTGTAGTTCTGGTTCTGCTTCTGGCGGAATTTTTTCTGGCGGCGCAGACAAAAAACGGCATAAAAAACGGTACGATCCTTCACTGCTGGTGCTGGTCGTTTAAAACCATCGGCGAAAACATGGAAAAAATCGCATCGGCAGGATTCAGCGCAGTTCAGACTTCTCCTGCAAACGAATGCTATGAAGGCGACCATGGCGGAAAGGAAATCATGGGAAAAGGCGCAACGGGAAAATGGTACTATCATTATCAGCCCACCGACTGGAAAATCGGAAATTATCAGCTCGGCACGCGGGACGAATTCAGGGAAATGTGCGCACAGGCAAAAAAATACGGAATCGCGGTAATCGTGGACGTCGTTCCGAATCACACCACCACCCACAAAGACGAAATTTCCTATGATTTTATTTCGGCAGCGGGCGGAATGGAAAAAATGTACCACAAAAATTCCGATCACAGCATCCGTACCATGAGCAACCGGCGCGAAGTAGTTTCTGCAATGCTCGGCGGACTCCCCGACGTAAACACCGAAAATCCGCGGTTTCAGGAATATTTTTTGAATTATCTGAACGATTTGATTTCATGCGGCGCAAGCGGATTCAGGTTCGACACGGCAAAACACATTGCACTTCCCGACGACCCCAGGGACGACGAATCCCTTGAAAACAATTTCTGGAACGTGGTCACCGGAAAAGAAAGCGTCAACGGAAAATCGCTGAAAAATCCGTCAAATCTTTTCATTTACGGCGAAGTTCTTCAGGACGCTGCATCACGGGAAGACGCTTACGGAAAAATAATTGCAGTAACGGCAAGCAATTACGGAAAAATCATCCGTTCATCGGTGAAAGGCGGAAAATTAAACGCAAAAGGAATCGCGAATTTTCAGAACAAGGCGTCACCGAATCTCGTTACCTGGGTTGAAAGCCACGACACTTACGCAAACGAAGGCGAATCCGCTTCCATGACGAATTTTCAGCTTCGCGCAGGATGGGCAGTAATCGCCTCGCGGAAAGACGGCACTCCGCTTTTTTTCAACCGTCCGAAAGGCGCAGAAGGCGTTCAGTTTCCGGGCGTTTCAAAAATCGGCGAAACGGGCAACGATGAATTTTTTTCCGCGGAAGTTTCGGCTGTAAATTTTTTCCGCAGGGAAATGCAGGGACTTCCCGACGAATTTTTAAACGGAAGCGACACCGGAGTTCTGATAATCAAACGCGGCGAAAAAGGATGCGTCATCATCAACATGAACGATTCGGCGGAAAACGTGGAAGTAAAAATCGCGCTGAAGGACGGCACGTACACTGACCGCGCAAACAGGACGAAATTCACCTGCAGGAATTCCGTGCTGAAAGGAAAACTCAGGCCGCAGAAAATTTACGTAGTGTATTGATTTCAGCGGAAAATTCGCTGGACAAAAAAATAATCATGGAGGAAAAATGACTGAAAAATTCAGATTCGGAAATCCGTTTGAAACGGAATCGGTAACGGCGGACGTAGAACTTTCGCATGGAGAAGTTCCATTTTTTGTGCGCGACGGAAATTCCTTCAGCATGAAAATGGACGACGACACGATCGTTTACGGTCTGGGTGAAAATGTCCGCGGAATGAACAAGCGCGGCGGAACGTACACAAGTTTCTGCACCGATGAATTTGAACACGACGAAAACAAAAAATCCCTTTATGCCGCACACAATTTTTTTATCGTGGATTCGCTGAAAAATTCCTTCGGAGTTTTTGTGGATTCGCCCGGAAAAGTTTTTTTTGACGCAGGTTTTGAAAAGCGCGATCTGCTTACGGTAAAAATCGAAAGCGGAAATTTCAATCTGTATATAATCCAAAACCTGACGCTCGATTCCATCGTAACGGAATTCAGGAATTTAATCGGACGAAGTTACATTCCGCCAAGATGGGCATTCGGCGTGGGACAATCCCGCTGGGGATATTCGTGCCGGGAAGACATTCAGGAAGTGGCAGACGGCTACAGGAAAAAAAACATTCCGCTGGACATGATTTTTCTGGACATTGACTACATGGATTCCTACAGGGATTTCACAGTGGACGAAAAAAAATTTCCGCAGTTTGAAGATTTTGCAAAAAAATTGCGCAGCGAAAAAATTCGTCTCGTTCCCATAATCGACGCGGCAATAAAAGCCGAAAGCGGATTCAGTCTGTACGAAGAAGGGCGCGAAAAAAATTTCTTCTGCAAGGACGAAAACGGAAAAGATTTTTTAGCCGGCGTGTGGCCAGGAAAATGCGTCCTTCCTGATTTTTTAAATTCCGGTGCGCGGAAATGGTTCGGCGAAAAATACAGAAAATTTCTGGACATGGGAATCGGCGGATTCTGGAACGACATGAACGAACCGGCGCTTTTTTATTCCGAAAAAAATTTAAAGAAAGTTTTTGACGAAATCGCTTCCATGAAAAATTCCGACATCGGCCTTTCAGAAAATTTCGCGCTGAAAGATGCAGTGAAAAATCTTGCCAACAGCGAAACCGACTACAAAAGTTTTTTTCACGACGCGGACGGAAAAAAAATCCGGCATTACGACGTGCACAATCTTTACGGTTACAACATGACCCGTGCGGCAGGCGAAGCGTTCGATGAATTTTCGGACAGGCGGATTCTCATGGTTTCCCGTGCGTCATGCATCGGCTCGCATCGTTACGGCGGAATCTGGATGGGCGACAACAAATCACAATGGGCGCATCTGCTCATGAATTTAAAAATGCTTCCGTCGCTGAATATGTGCGGATTTCTTTTTGCAGGCGCGGACACCGGCGGATTTGCTGCGGACACGAGCGAAGACCTGCTTTTGCGATGGTATGCGCTTTCGATTTTCATGCCGTTTTTCAGGAATCATTCGGCACTGGGAACGCGGAGGCAGGAACCCTATCTTTTTGATTCGGCGGAAATTTTTTCTGAAATCATTTCGCTCAGGTACAGGCTGCTTCCGTACATTTACAGCGAATTCATGAAATCGGCACTGAAAGGAACCATGTTTGCCCGTCCGCTGGGATTCGTGTGGAAAAACGATGACGACGCCCGGCACTGCGAAGACCAGATTTTAATCGGCGAAAGCATGATGATTGCACCGGTTTACGAGCAGAACGCAAAAGGCAGGCACGTTTATCTTCCGGAAGAAATGAAAATGATTGTGTTCCGCAAAGGAGAAATTCAGGACGAAAAAATTCTTGAAAAAGGTCATGCATTCATTCACGTGGCGCTGGACGAAGTGGCGGTTTTTCTCAGGAAAGGATTCGTCCTTCCGCTGGCTGAAAAAGCAGAATCCGTGGACGAAATCGATTTTGAAAATTTATCGCTCCTTTCGTTTGCACAGGGCGGCGCACAGTATGAACTTTACACCGACGACGGCGAAACGAAGGAATTCGACCTGAAAAAAAATACGCGCATCCTTACATGTTAGCGTAAGTCTGAACGGAATCCTCCAGGTGCTCGATTTTGATTTCTGCTTCGGCGAACATCTGGAGGGAATCTTTTTCGTCGTGATAATGTTTTTCGCACACTACCCGCTTTACGCCGCAATTTATAATCAGCATGGCGCAGGTTCTGCACGGAGTCATCTTGCAGTAAACCGTTGAACCGTCGATGGAAATTCCGCGTTTTGCTGCCTGACAGATGGCGTTCTGTTCCGCGTGAACCGTCCTGATGCAATGCTGGGTAATCGTTCCGTCATCGTGAATCATTTTCCGCATCATGTGGCCCGCTTCGTCGCAGTGAGGTAATCCCGCAGGACTTCCCACGTAGCCCGTTACCAGAATCTGATTGTCCTTTGCAATGACGCAGCCGCTTCTTCCGCGGTCACAGGTCGCACGTTTTGCAATGGTTCTGGAAACTTCCATGAAATATTCGTCCCAGGTCGGCCGTACGTATTTTTCTTCCGCCATAAAATCTCCTTAGAAAAAAAAGCCCGCACGAAAAAAAAATCATGCAGGCAGAAAATCGGATTAAAAAAAATTATTTAAAGCACGCGTCAAAAATTATGTCCGCCACGAAAATTGCAGCGAGCACCCACGTTACGACGGGAATTTCCTTTGCGCGTTTTCCGGCGACTTTTGCAATCACGTAGGAAATGATTCCCCAGGCGATTCCTTTTGAAATGGAGTACGCGAACGGCATGGTCATAATCGTAATGAACGCAGGAATTCCTTCAGTGGGATCGTCGAATTTAATCGATACGACGGATTTCATCATCAGGTAGCCCACGAAAATCAGTGCAGGTGCAGTAGCGCATGACGGAATCAAAAAGAAAACCGGAGTAAGGAAAAGCGAAAGCAGGAACAGCACGCCGGTTACGACTGATGCAAGTCCTGTTCTGGCTCCGGCTGCAACTCCCGAAGTGGATTCCACGAAAGAAGTTACGGTAGAAGTTCCCAGACACGCGCCCACGACGGTTCCGACTGCATCCGAAAGCAGTGCGCCTTTTGCATTCCTGATGTTGCCTTTTGAATCCTTAAGGTTTCCCTGTTCAGCGACTCCCATGAGCGTTCCGATGGTATCAAACATATCGGTGAACAGAAACGTAAAAAGCACTACGACAAATTTTACAGAAAGGACATTCGCCAGTTCAAAATTAAAAAGATGAGGCGCGGCAGGAACTGAAAACGGTTTCCAGTTATCAGGCACGACTGTTACGCCGAAAGGAATTCCGATGATTGTAGTAACGAAAATCGAAATCAGGATTGCGCCCGGAATTTTCCGCGTATAAAGCACGATGGTCAAAATCAGTCCGATTACCGCAACCAGGGCAGTTTTATTTTCCGCGGTGAAATTCACGTAGCCGATTAAAGTTCCGGTTCCGGTTGAAACGATTCCTGCGTTTGCAAGACCGATTATGGCAATGAAAAGTCCGATTCCCACTGCAACCGCTTTTTTTATGCACGACGGAATTGATTCAATGATTTTTTCGCGCACACCGAAAACCGAAAGCACGATAAAAATCACGCCTTCCACAAGAACCGCAGTGAGTGCAAAAGCCGCGGAACATCCCATGCCGAAAACCACCGTGTAAGTGAAAAACGCATTCAGTCCCAGACCGGGTGCCAGTGCCACGGGAAGGTTCGCCGTAAAAGCCATTACAAGCGTCGCGATTGCAGCCGAAATTGCAGTTGCCGTAAAAACAGACGCCCAGGAAAGCCCGGTTCCATCCGCAGCCAGAATGTTGGGGTTGACTGCAAGAATGTAAGCCATTGCAAGGAAAGTGGTGATTCCGCCGATGATTTCGCGATTGACGGTAGTTCCGTTTTCCTTAAGTTTGAAAAATTTTTCCATCAGTTTCCTCCAAGAAAATGAGAGTACGCCGATTATATCATTCGTAAAAAAAAAGTGGTATACACGCCGAAATTTTTGCCCGAAGGAAAGCAGATTTTTTTTTACGCTGAAATTTTTCCGCGAAATTTTCTTCGCTGAATTCTTTCCGCAGAATTTTCTTCGCTGAAATTCTTCCGCGGAATTTTTCAATCGATTTTTTTTCAGAACGAATTTTTTTTCAGCCATGCCTCCACTTCCCTTTCGGATTTTGCCCTGTCATTTTGTGCCGTAGTTCCGCGCAGGGAAAGTGCTTCGCCCACAGAAGAATTTCTGCATTTCGATTCGATTTTTCTGTCCGTCGCCGAAAGTCCGCTGCCTTCGTGGGTGCAGAACGGAATTATTTTTTTGCCCGAAAAATCCGCGCTTTCCAGAAAAGTGTAGACTGCCATCGGCAAATCGCCCCACCAGATCGGATAGCCTAAAAAAATCGTGTCGTAGCCGGAAACGTCCGCAATTTTTTTTAATTCAGGCCGCGCATTCTGTGAAAGTTCTTTTTTTGCTTCGTCGATGCATTCCCTGTATTTTCGGGAATAATTTTTTTTCGTTTCGATTTTAAAAAGTTCGCCGCCGGTTTTTTCCGCGATGATTTCCGCAAGTTTTTCCGTGTTGCCTTTTTCGACTACGCCCACGCCATAATTTTCCCCCGAATGCGAAAAGTACGCCACAAGAATTTTCTGCCCGCTTTTTTCTTCCGCAAAGATTCCGCCGTTGACCGCCAGAAGCGACGATGCCAGTGCCGCAATAAAAATTTTTCCGTTCATTTTTTTCCTCCAGAAATTTTATTTTTTTTCAGCGATTTTTTTCCGCTGAATTTTTTCCGCGCAGAAATTTACTTCAGTGCGTCATAAATTTCGTCGTCTACTTTTTCGAGCCATTCACTGGAAGTTTCTTTTCCCGAAGGCTCAAACGTTATATGCGAAAACCAGGAATTTTTTTTCGCGCCGTGCCAGTGCTTTACGTTCGCACGAATCACGATGACTTTTCCTGCCGACAGACCCACAGCGCTTTTTCCCCATTCCTGAAACCATCCTTCGCCTGCCGTGCAAATCCAACTTTGTCCGCCGCCTTCCGACGCATGATGAACGTGCCAGTTGCTTCTGCATCCGGGAGCAAACGTTACGTTGAAAACCGGAAATTCGCCTTTTGAAATTTCAGTGAGCGGTTTTAAAAATGATTCGCCTGAAAAATATTTTTCAAACGCCGAATTTTTTCCGCCGATTCCAAACG
>CAZACA010000108.1:0-6761 GCA_964483515.1 uncultured Treponema sp. | reverse complement strand
GCTGATTTTTTCCGTTCGATTTTTTTCTGCTGATTTTTTCTGCGCAAATTTTTCGTATACAAAAAAGCTATCGGCGTCATAAAAAAAATCTGATGGACTTTCGGTTTTTCATTCAATATAATTCCGTCCATGGAAGATGAAAAACTTGTTTCGCTCAGGGAACGACTTAAATCTCTGGGCAGAATCGTCGTGGCTTTTTCGGGGGGAACCGATTCCTCGTTTCTGATGAAAGTCGCTTCTGAAGTTCTGGGGACGGATGCCGTTGCCGTTACTGCCTGCCTTGATTCCTTTCCTGAACGCGAATTTCTGCGCGCAAAAAATTTCTGCGAAAAAGAAAATATCATTCATCACGCGTTAAAGGTCGACGTTTTTTCAATTCAGGGTTTCGCCGAAAATCCAAAAAATCGATGCTACGTCTGCAAGCGCGGAATTTTTTCACGGCTGAAAGAATTCGCTTCGGAAAACGGAATCAGATACGTCTGCGACGGAACCAACGCCGATGACGAAAAAGATTATCGTCCCGGAGTGAAGGCGCTTTCCGAACTGGGAATTCTGTCGCCGCTGAGGGATCTGGGTTTTACGAAAAACGAAATCCGCCTTTACCTTCACGACATGAATCCTGAACTTTCCATTATGCCGAGTTCGCCGTGCCTTGCTTCCCGCGTTCCTTACGACGAAAAAATTACCCGTGAAAAACTCGACATGATTCAGCGCGCGGAAAATTTTCTGTACGACAAGGGATTCACCGACTGCCGCGTCCGTTTTCACACGATGCCCAGGGGAAACATTGCACGGATTGAAATTCTTCCGGGCGAAGGAGAAAAAGCGCTTTTTTTCAGGAACGAAATCTGCGACAAATTTGAATCGCTGGGATTCAATTACGTTTCGCTGGATTTGCGCGGATTCAGGAGCGGAAGTTTGAACGAGGTTTTGAATGAATGCGAACGGGGCGAATGACGGCGCTGAAATAAATTTTGCACGGCCTGATTTTGCGCGGAAAAATCGTACCGGATTCGACGAAGTGGTTTTCTGTCAGGGAAAAAATGAACGTCATCTGGCGGAAATTTTCCGAAGGCTTTACGAAGCAAATGGCGAAGTTCTGGGAACGCGTGCATCAAAAAATCAGGCGGAAATTTTGCAGAAGGAATTTCCGGATCTTTTTTACGATGAAATTTCAGGCGTGGTAAAAATCGAAAAAAAATCAAAAAAACGCGGAGGACTCATTTCAGTCTGTTCGGCGGGAACTGCGGATATTTTTGTGGCGGAAGAAGCGTCACTCTGCGCGGAATTTTTCGGTGCGAACGTTCAGCGGTTTTACGACGTGGGCGTTTCGTGCCTGTCGCGGATTTTTTCGTGCCTGGACGAAATCAGAAAATCAAATGCAATAATCTGCGCGGCGGGAATGGAAGCGTCTCTGCCGACGGTTCTGGGCGGACTGGTGGAAGTTCCCGTGATTGCAGTTCCGACTTCGGTGGGATACGGAGCGAGTTTTTCGGGCGTGGCGGCACTTCTGTCCATGCTGAATTCCTGCGGAAACGGAATTTCCGTGGTGAACATCGACAACGGATTCGGTGCGGCGTACAATGCAGCCATGATAAACCGTCTTGCATCGGGAAAAAAACCGGAGGAAAAAAAATGAGCGGATTCGATTCGGCAAAAAAATTCATTGACGAAAATATTTCCATTGCGGTGGAACTGGAAAAAAATCTTACGGAAATAAAGGCGCTTGCTCCTGAAAACGGCGGCGACGGTGAAAGCGAAAAATGCGCGTTTCTGGAAAAATTTCTTGCGGAAAACGGAATTACCCGTCTGACGAAATTTGAAGCGGATGATGAGCGCGTTTCATCGAAAAAAAGGCCGAATCTGATTGCGGAAATTCCGGGCGTTTCGGCGGAAAGCGTCTGGGTCTGCACGCACATGGACGTCGTTCCCGCGGGAGAAATTTCGCTCTGGGAAACGGATCCCTGGACGGCGGTGGAAAAAAACGGAAAAATTTTCGGCAGGGGAACGGAAGACAATCAGCAGGGACTTGCAAGCGGAGTTCTGGCGGCGATTGCACTGGTAAAGGAAAAAATCGTTCCGCAGAAAACGCTGAAACTTTTGTTCATGGCGGACGAAGAAGTGGGCTCGAATTTCGGCATGAAATTTCTGCTGGCGAATCACGCGGAAATTTTTTCAAAAAACGACAGGATTTTAATTCCGGATGGCGGCGACGAAAAAGGCGAAACCATCGAAATCGCGGAAAAAAATATCCTCTGGCTGAAATTTCACACGAAAGGAAAGCAGGCGCACGGTTCCAGACCCGATCAGGGATGCAACGCAAAAATCGCTTCGTCGTATCTGGCGCTGAAAATTCACGAACTGGAAAAAATTCTTACGGCGCGTGACGAAATGTTTGAACCCGACCGGTCGACCTTTCAGCCCACCATGCAGATGCAGAACGTTTCCGGCGTGAACATAATTCCGGGCGATGACGTTTTCTGCTGCGACTGCCGGATTCTGCCGTGTTATCCGCTGAATGAAATCCGCGAAAAAGTAAAAAAAATCGTTCTGGAAACTGAAGGAAAATTCGGCGTAAAAATCGAAACGGAAGAACTTCAGGCGGAAGAGTCCAGGGCAACCGGTGCGGATTCAGCGGTGGCAAAGGAACTGGCGCAGGCGATTGAAAAAGTTCACGGAAAAAAAGCGCGTTTCATCGGAATCGGCGGCGGAACCGTGGCGGCTTCGTTACGGAATGCAGGATTTGACGCGGTGGTCTGGTCGACGATGGACGAAAAGGCGCATCAGCCGAACGAATACGCAGTAACGGAAAACATTGCAGCAGACGCAAAAACCATTGCGTTCATGGCGTGCGGAATTTAACCTGCAAAAAAATTTGTTCAGTGCAAAAAAAAAATCGATGCAAAAAAAGGCATAAAAAAATCCCCGTCGTTCCGGCAGGGATTCGTCCGTTTTATTTCTGGTTCAGTCTGTCCTTCAATGCTTTTCCGGGTTTGAATTTCGGCGTTTTTGATGCGGCGATTTTTATCGTTTCGCCGGTTGCAGGATTTCTGCCTTCGCGGGCCGCCCTTTTTCCTACGCCGAAAGTTCCGAAGCCGATGAGCTGTACTTCGTGACCTTTTTCAAGTTCCTTGGAAACGATTTCCAAAAAAGATTTCAGCGCAGTTTCGGTATCTTTTTTTGAAAGCCCCGTCGTTTTCGCCATTTTTTCCACCAGTTCTGCTTTGTTCATTACAAATCTCCACTTTATTTTTGCACCCAGCGAAAAAATCCGCTGATTTTTCTTTCAAGAAAGTTTGCAACGCAATCCGTCATGATTTCAGGCGCAATGGCGGAAGTATAGCGAAATCGTATGGCAAATTCTAGTCGGTTCCGCGGAAAAAATTATATTGACCAAAAAAATCAAAAACGATAGCATAAGCCACCCCTTGGAAGAGCGCACGCTTTTCCCAATTTTGACCATAAGGAGCAATACAATGCGAAAGTATGAACTTATGACGATTTATCCTCTGGAGGATGAAAAGTACAGGAGCGGCATGGAAACAATCAAGGCCGACCTTGCAAAATTCGGTGCGGAAATCGAAAAGGAAGAACCCTACGGTGACCGCGATTTGACTTACGAAGTGAAAAAACAGAAACGTGGACGATTCGTTCTTTTCACAATCAAGGTAAATCCTGCAAAAATCGCAGAACTGAATGCACAGTTCAGGTTCAACCAGAATCTTCTGAAATATCTCTTCGTCTTAATCGAATCAAAAAACGTTTAATCGGGGAAAATAATGGCTAATTCTGATGTAAACAGCGTCGTCATCGTAGGCAGACTTACGCGGGACGCCGAACTGAAGTATCTCAACAGCGGAACGGCGGTGGCATCTTTGTCTCTGGCAGTGAACCGCAGCAAAAAAGAAGGCGACCAGTGGGTGAGTGAAGCCAATTTTTTTGACGTTTCATACTTTGGCAAAGGCGCGGAAGGAGTTAAGCCATATCTTACCAAAGGAACTCAGATTGCAGTGCAGGGTTCCTTGCGGCAGGACCGGTGGGAAAAAGACGGACAGAAATTCAGCAAAGTGGCGATTGTCGCTGATTCGATTGAACTTTTGGGCTCACGGGGCGGAAATAACTCCGGCTACGGAAATTCTTCTTCTGATTCGTTCGGGGGGTATCAGCAGAAAAATTCGTATCAGCAGCAGAATCCGCAGAATTCCGGCGGCTATGAAGTTCAGGAACCGTTCGGCGGGGACAACGCAGGTTTTCCGGAAGACATTCCTTTCTAGGAAAATTTTCAAAAATAATTTTAGGAGAAAAATATGGCAGACGAAAAAGACGTTGCATTGAACGAAAATACAAACGTAACTCAGGAACAGTTGCAGGATTCCGGTCGTGAAGATGAAGTTCGCGGCGGACGGGGAAAAGGCAAAAGTTTCTTCCACAAGAAAGTTTGCAGATTCTGCAACAACAAGGCAAAAATCGACTACAAGGACGCAGACGGTTTGAAGCGGTTTACGACGGAACGGGGCAAAATCCTTCCGCGGCGAATCACGGGAACCTGCGCAAAGCATCAGAAACAGATTGCACTTGCCATTAAGCGCGCACGGGCGATCTGCCTTCTGCCGTTTGTAGCAGACTAAATTTTTTTTCGGGCCCCAACTCCTGGGATTACCCGATTATCTTAATTTTTACAGGAGCTTGAAAATGAAAGTCATTCTTAATGAAGACGTAAAACACCTGGGCGAAATGGGTGATGTAAAGAATGTAGCCAACGGATATTTCCGCAACTATCTTTTTCCGCGAATGCTTGCCGTTCCATGTACTCCGGAAACCGAAGCGTATTTTGAAACAAAAAAAGCTGAAATCGAAGCGCGAAAGGAACAGAAGCGAAAGGACAGCCTGTCGCTGAAGGAAAAACTCGAAGCGCTGGAAGTCGTGCTTTCCATGCCGGCCGGAAACAACGGAAAACTTTACGGTGCGGTTACGAATCAGACGGTATCGGATTTTTACAGGTCGAACGGTTACGAAATCGAACGCAAGAAAATCGAAATTCCCGGTCTGACCATAAAAAGCGTGGGTTCGTACAGCGTAAAAATTCATCTTTACGAAGCCGCTTTTGCTGAAGTAAAAATCGTCGTAAAAGCACAGGAAGATGCAGCAAAAAAATCCGAAGAAAAGCCAAAGGCAAAAAAAGAAACGGAATCTTCTGCTGCGGAATCTGCGGAACAGTCAGTTCAGGACGCTCCGGAATCTTCCGCCGAAGAAAAATCGGAATAACGGAAATTTTTTGATTTTTTTTGAAGTCCGCGGGGTTTTCCTGCGGGCTTTTTTCTTGCGTTTGGAAAAAAAATGGAACTGAAGGACAAAATTCCACCACACAATCTGGAAGCGGAACAGGCGGTTCTGGGTGCGCTTCTTTTAAACTGGAGTTCCGTGGGTGACGTAGTAACTTATCTCCGCAGCGGAAATTTTTACAGCCAGCAGAATCAGGTAATTTACGAATCGCTGATGCATCTTTTTTCTACCGGGACAAAAGGCGACATTCTGACTCTGGTGGACGATCTGACGAAAAACGGAAAAATTCAGGAAGCGGGCGGCGTTGAATACATTTCGTCCCTTACCGACATCGTTCCCACAAGCGCAAACGTGGAATATTACGCGAAAATCGTGCTGGATCAGTCTACACGGCGTGACCTGATAAAAATTTCGTCGGAAATAAAGGCGGAAAGTTTTGACGAAACGAAAGACAGCCGGCGGATTCTGGAAGAAGCGGAACAGCGGATTTTTAAGCTCACGGATTTGAACCAGACGACGCAGGTAATGTCCATGAAAGAAATCGTGCCGAAAACGATTCAGCTTATCGACACGCGGTACAAAAATAAAAATGCATTTTCAGGAATTACGTCGGGAATTTCGGATCTGGACAGCATGACGAACGGCTTTCAGAACAGCGAAATGATAATCGTTGGTGCACGGCCTTCCATGGGAAAAACTGCCCTTGCCCTCAGCATGATTCAGCACATTGCGGTGGAAAAGGGAATTCCGTGCGGATTTTTCAGTCTGGAAATGGCGGCGGATCAAATCGGTCAGCGTCTTTTGTCTCAGGTTGCGCGGATTCCGGGCGGAAAAATAAAATCCGGAATGCTGAAAATCGAAGACTTTAAAAAACTTCAGGATGCAGGCGGCGACTGTTACAATGCACCGCTTTACATCGTGGACACACCGAACATGAAACTTCTGGATCTGCGTGCAATGGCGCGGCGGATGAAAGTGAATCAGGGCGTGAAAATAATTTTTATCGATTACATCGGACTCATAACGAGCGAAAATGCAGACGCTCCGCTTTACGAACAGCAGTCGGCGGTTTCAAAGTCGCTGAAAAGTCTTGCGCGCGAACTGGAAATTCCCATCGTGGTGCTCTGTCAGGTTACGCGAACGGCGGAAGGGGAAGAACCGAATCTGGCGCAGCTCCGCGGTTCAGGCTCCATCGAACAGGATGCGGACATGGTCATGTTTATCCACGGAAACAGAAGCGCGGAACCGGTTCAGGACAGAAAACTGATTGTGGCGAAACAGCGCAACGGCCCCATCGGCGACGTGGACGTAGTTTTCCTTTCGAGCTACACAAAATTTGAAAACAAGGCAAAGGAATAATGCACGAAAATTTTATTTCGTAAAAAATGCGGAATTTTTTTTGCCGAATTTTCGTTCGTGAAAAAGCGCGGAATTTTTTTTGCCGAATTTTCGTTTGTGAAAAAACGCGGAATTCTTTT
>CAZACA010000107.1:0-6862 GCA_964483515.1 uncultured Treponema sp. | reverse complement strand
AAACCGTTGCAAGCCAGAGCAGCCTGAAAAGACACGAACCCGTCAGCGTCAGAACCGAAGGCAGCATGGAATAGCCCATCGCCCTGAGTGACGCCGCGGAAATTTCGTAAGTGCTGGTTAAAAATTCAAACGATTCCACGCGGACGATTCTTTTCAGCGCAAAATCGATTACGGCAGGGTCGGCAGTGTAAAGCAGGACGAACCATCGGCGGAAAAAAACAAAAACGAAGCACAGAAGCCCCGCAAAAAAAATCGATGAAATCATGGAAAGGCGAAAAATTTTTTTGCACCGCGAAAAATTCCGCGCACCGAAATTCTGGCTTGTAAAAGTTGTCGCCGTCTGGGTAAAGGCGCTTACAAAAAAATACGAAAAGTACTCGAAATTCAGTGCAGCAGCAGAACCTGCCATGGCATCGCTTCCGAACGAATTTATTCCGCCCTGAATGCAGATATTTGAAAAACTGAAAACCATTCCCTGCAATCCGGCGGGCACTCCGATTTTTACGATTTTTTTCATGAGTTTTTTATCGATGGAACGAATCATGTTTGAAAGGAAAAATTTACTTTCGCCTGAAAAAAATTCCGCGGGTGAAAAACGAAACGGCTCTTCTTCCCGCGAAAGAAAAATCAGAATCATGACCGCGCTCACGAAATTTGAAATCACCGTTGCAATCGCCACGCCTTTTACGCCCATTTTAAAAACGATGACGAAAAGCAGATTCAGCGCCACATTTAAAATTCCTGAAACCACCAGGCAATAAAGCGGACGATTTGAATCACCCTTGCTGCGGAGGATTGACGAACCGAAATTGTAAACCATGACGGCAGGCATTCCCAGAAAATAAATCCGCAGGTAAACCGTCGCCAGAACCAGAACTTCCTGCGGCGTATCGATGGCTTCCAGAATCGGTCTGGAAAAAATCGGTCCGATGAACGCTAAAAAAATTCCGCTTAAAATCGAAACGGAAATTACGGCGCGGACGGCTTTTTTAATTTCGTCACGTTTTTTTTGTCCGATTAAATTTCCGATGACGACATTTGCACCCAGCGACATTCCCAGAAAAACGTTGATGATTAAATTTATGATCGGTGCGTTGTTTCCCACGGCTGCCATGGATTTTGAACCGGCGAATCTTCCTGCAACGGCAACATCGGCGGAATTAAAAACCTGCTGCAAAATGCTGCTCAACGCCAGCGGAAGCGCAAAAAGCAGAAGTTTGTCCCAGAGGCTGCCCGAAAGCATGTCCACGGAATTTTTTTTTGAATTCATTTTCACTTTCCAGAAAAAGCAAATCCACCGCAAAAAAAACGGCGGAATTTTGCATGAGAATTTTCGTTCAGTCTGAGAAGCGCGGATTTTTTCAGTCGCCCTTGTATTCGGATTCGGCGCCGGCGTCAGAAAGAATTTTTTCTACTTCAGTCCAGCCGTAAGCCTGTGCGATAAAAATTGCGCTGGAAGAAAAATCGTTTTTTGCATTTATGTCCGCACCCAGTTCGATGAGCGCCTTTACCGATTCTTTCTGATTGTATTGCGATGCGATCATCAGTGCAGTCCAGCCGTCTTTTCCTTTTGCGTTGATGTCCACGCCGTTTTTCAAAAGTTCCTGAAGCGCGGATTTGTCGCTTGTGGCTGCTGCAATAAAAAATTTCATGGTTTCTTCGTCAACGTCGAATTCCTTTGCGTAGTCAGCAATCGTCGGTTCTGCATTTGAGGAATTTCCTGCCGAAGAATTTTCGTCCGCGGAATTTTCAGTCAGCGAATTTTTTGCAGAAGAATTTTCCGCGGAAATGTTTTCGTCTTCGGATGAAACGGATTCAGAATCAGAATCGTTTTCGGATGAATCAGTCTGTTCAGCGGAATTTTCTTCCACCAGATTATTTTGAGCGGCTTCGGAAGTGGATCCGCACGAAAAGAAAAAAGCCGACGCAAAAATTGCAAATGACACGACAAAAATTTTTTTCATAAAATTCCTCCTCGTTTTGATTTTGACTGATGTTAATCGCAAATTTCAAAAAAAACAAGTCGGCGCGAAAAAATGCAAAAATCGTTATGGTTGAAAAATCCGCGGAAAAAATATATATTCTTTTTTAATTCGGAATCAGTTAGCCTTGTGCAATTCCGCTGATTCCGCCATAGGAGAATTTATGAAACTTGATGACATTAAGAATTCCAGGATCAAATCCTGGGTGCAGGAATGTGTTGCAATGTGCGAACCTGATGACGTTTACATTTGCGACGGAACTACAGCCGAATACGATCGCCTGATGAAAAAATGCGTCGATGCCGGTCTGGCGACTCCGCTTGCAAAAAAACCGAACAGCTTCCTTTTCCGTTCCCTTCCCTCTGATGTTGCTCGAGTTGAATCACGCACGTTCATTTCATCGGTAAAAGAAGAAGATGCCGGTCCCACAAACCACTGGATCGATCCGAAAGAACTGAAAGCCACCATGTCCGGACTTTACAAAGGATGCATGCACGGACGAACGATGTATGTAATTCCTTTCTGCATGGGTCCGCTCGGTTCGCCCATCGCAAAATACGGAATTGAACTTTCCGATTCAGAATACGTTGTCCTCAACATGGACATTATGACTCGTGCCGGCGAAAAAGTATGGCAGTACCTGGACGATGATTTTGTTCCGTGTCTGCATTCCGTGGGAAAACCGCTGAACAACGGCGAAAAAGACAACGGAATCTGGCCATGCGCTGACGTTGAACACAAATACATTTCACAGTTCCCTGAAGAACGGCTCATCTGGTCTTACGGTTCAGGTTACGGCGGAAATGCACTGCTGGGAAAAAAATGTTTTGCACTCCGAATCGCGACCGTAATTGCACGAAAAGAAGGCTGGCTCGCGGAACATATGCTCATCCTCAAACTGACGAATCCTCAGGGCGAAGTAAAATACGTTACCGGCGCATTCCCTTCTGCCTGCGGAAAAACAAATCTTGCCATGCTCATTCCTACAATTCCGGGCTGGAAAGTTGAAACTGTGGGCGACGACATTGCATGGATGAAATTCGGCGATGACGGACGACTTTACGCAATCAACCCTGAAGCAGGATTCTTCGGCGTTGCACCGGGAACTTCAGCGGAAAGCAACAAAAACGCACTTGTTTCCGCGGAAAAAAATACAATCTTTACGAACTGCGCGCTCACTGAAGACGGCGACGTATGGTGGGAAGGAATCGGTTATCCTGCAAAAGGAAAACTCGTGGACTGGAAAGGAAACACCCGCGACGCACTGCCGAAAGACAAGGCACCGAAAGGCGAAGAAATGGCTCACCCCAACGCACGATTCACTGCACCTGCAAAACAATGTCCGTGCATTGCAAAAGAATGGGAAGATCCCAAAGGCGTTCCCATCAGCGCGATTCTTTTCGGCGGACGACGACCTTCTACGGTTCCTCTCGTTCATCAGGCACGCAACTGGAATCATGGCGTTTTCCTCGGTTCAATCGTCGGTTCAGAAATTACGGCTGCTTCTACAATCAATGCTGCGGAAGTCGGAAAAATCCGGCGCGACCCGTTTGCAATTCTTCCGTTCTGCGGATACAACATGGGCGATTATTTCCAGCACTGGGTTGATGTGGGCAACGCTGCAAAAAACAAAGACCTTCTGCCGAAAATTTTCTACGTAAACTGGTTCCGAAAGGACGAAAGCAACGCAGAACTTCCGGGCGGATTCATGTGGCCGGGCTACGGTGACAACAGCCGTGTTCTTGCATGGATTTTCGACCGATGCGACGGAAAAGACAATTTCGTTGACACGCCCATCGGTTACATGCCGAAAGAAGGTGCGCTGAATCTGGACGGACTTGCTGAAATTTACAAAAAGCAGATTCCTGCCATTACCAGCGTAGACAAGGAAGGCTGGCTCAAGGAATGCAAGGACATCCGCGAAAATCATTATCCGAAATTCGGAAAGCATCTGCCGAAAGAATTGACGGAATGTCTGGACGACCTTGAAAATCGCCTGAACAAATAAAACGGTTTAAAACCAAAACGCCCTGCAAAAAAAGCGGGGCGTTTTTTTTACATCAAAAATTTTACGAAAAAAAATTTCCGCGGATTTTTTTTTAACCGATTTTTTTCCGCTAAAAAAGTTTCCTGCATTCCAGATAAAATCTTTTTTCGCTTGCTTCGCCCATGCTGAAACTTTTTCGTGGCAAAGGTCCGCGCACTGCAATCGTCTCGAAAAACGAATCCTTTGAAACCGGCGGAAGAAGAATTCCCAGCGCGTCATCGTTTTCAGCCAGACGGAAAATTTCGTCCGCACCGTGAATGTAATCAATGCGCGCATTTTTTTCCGCGGAAAGTTCTTCGTCCAGAACCGGCTGCAACGCACTCACCGCAAGTTCCTGAATCGAAGCAGAAAGCCGCACGAATTTTTTTTCGCCGCCTGACGAATAAACAAAACCAAAATCAGAACGGGACGATTTGATTTTTTCTTCCAGCAACGCAGCATTTTTTTCTTCGTAAATTTTCGCATCCAGTTTTTTCTGCACGAACGAAATTAAATTTTCTTTTTTGCATCCGAAGACAACGCGATGAATCGGCTCGAACGTCAAACCGTCGTCGTACAAATTCACGATTTCCACCAGCGCGAACCTGACGTTTTCATCGGGCGCAGCAGATTTTTTTTCTTCGTCCCAGACCGATTTCGCCGTCGCAAGCGAATGATTTCCGTCGCCCACCGCAAACAAAAAAGTTCCGCCCGCTTCCGTCGTGTTTTCATTTTTCAGCGTTTCAAGGGCACGCAAAATTTTCTGCATTTCGTCCGCGGAATTTACGCCGTAGCCTGCAATGCTTCCTGCGTTCATCATCAGGTCGCCTTCGTAAAGGGGCGGATTTTTTTTCGCGTCTTCACCGATTTTTTCCACGAGAATTTTTTTCGGATCGTTCACCAGAAGCATTATGTGGGGCAACTCCAGCGGCGCATTTTTCCGGATTTCTTTTCGCGGCGGAAGTCGTTCCACAATCGTCGCTTCGGTTGCGCGGATTAAATTTTTTGAAAACGGCGTCCAGTCGTATTTTTCCAGATCCACGGCGGCAACCAGACCTTTGCGGATTCTGCCGTAAGAAGTTTTCCGTTCAACGTAAATGAATTCTTTTTGCGGCGAAGAAAAAATTTTTTCGTCCAGATATTTTTTCATGCATGATTTTATTTTTTCCACGCGCAGATTTTTGTCAGGCGACGAAAGAAAAATTTCCGGCAAAATCAGATTAAGCGTCGACGGATTTTCACCGACGATTTTTTCCACATCGTTCCAGTATTTTTCGTCCTGCGTGTACTGGTCACAGGCGATGACGCACCATGTCTTCAAATTTTTTTCCGACGGCAAAAGAATTTCAGGAACACAAATTCCAAATTTTTCAAAATCGTTCATGAAAAAAATTATACTTCCTTTAAATTTTTTGTGCTATAATTCCGCGGATCGTTATGTCGGAATTTCGTTTGGATCAAAATCAGCTTCAGTCACTTTCCCAGACTTTAAGTCAGCGGCAAATTCATGCGCTTCATCTTCTCACGCTGAATTCTGCGGATCTGGCAAAAGAAATTCAGAAGGAAGCCGATGAAAATCCTGCCCTGAAAATTTCTGAACGCGGACGGAATTTTTTTCGCGACGGAACAAAAGTTTCACAGGCAAATTTTCGCGGCGAAGAAGAAAGCGACAAATTTCTTTCGGCACTGGAATCCACGGCGGACGAACGCACTTCACTTCAGGAACATCTGATGCGCCAAATCAACATGACGAAAATTTCTTCCGCGGAAAAAAATCTTTGCGAAAAAATAATTTACAATCTGGATGACCGCGGATTTCACATTCTGTCGCCGGTTTCGCTTCTGGACAAAAAAAATAAATTTGAAACGGTCGGGCTTCTGGAAAAGTGCATGGAAATCGTGCAGCAGCTTGAACCGTCAGGAATCTGCGTAAAAAATTTTGAAGAAAGTCTTTTTGTGCAGGCAAAGCAGCGTGATGATGCTCCGCTTCTGGCGCTTTACATTCTGGACGGAAATTTAAAATTTCTCGATCCGCCGAAGCCTGAAAAAATCGCGCAGAAAATTCAGAAAAAAATCGATGACGAAAAAAAACTTTTTGCATTCACGCAAAATCCGCGCTACAAAAATCTTACGGTGAACGAAGCCGAAGCCGAACGCGCGCTGAAATTTATCAGGACGCTTGAGCCGAATCCTGCACGAAATTTTTCTTCCGCACAGACGCATTTTGTTTCGCCCGACGTTTACGTTGAAGAAGCCGGCAACGACGATTCCGCACTGAACGACGAAATTACGCAGGGCAAAAAAAATGGAAAATCAGATTGCAGAACGAATCGTTTCCGAAAATTTCGCTGAACGAAAATTTTTTGAACGCAAAAAAATCCGCCGAAGAAAAAAAAGACGCTGACGAAAAAATCCGCAGGGCAAAAGAATTTATTGAAAATTTAAAATTCCGCGAAAACACGGTTTTAAAGGCAGCAAAAGAAATCGTTTTGTTTCAGGAAGAATTTTTTTTGAACGGGCCGGGAAATTTGGTTCCGCTGAAAATGAACGACGTGGCAAAAAAAATCGGCGTGCATGAAACTACAATTTCGCGGATGTCCAATGCAAAATTTTTGCAATGCGGCTGGGGACTTTTCGACATAAAATATTTTTTCACTCATGCGGCGGGCAAAAAAAATTGCAGCGCGAGCCGGGAAAAAGTGATGGCGGAAATAAAAAAAATTCTGGAGCAGAACGAAACCGATGGAAAAAAATTAAGCGATTTAAAAATAAAAAATTTCCTTGAAAAAAAAGGCATGAACATTTCCCGCAGAACCGTGACAAAATATCGCGCGCTTTTAAATATCGGCTCGTC
>CAZACA010000106.1:0-6916 GCA_964483515.1 uncultured Treponema sp. | reverse complement strand
CCTATGTTCCGCGACATCAGGCGCAGGCATTCTAAAAACGCAAGTTTTTAAAAAACAATGCAAAAGATTTTTGCAAAAAATCCAAAGCATCGCTTTGAAAAGAAAAATCGCTTTGAAAAGAAAAATCGCTTTGAAAAGAAAAAAAATCAATCATCGCGTGAAACATAAACCGCATAAATTTCCGCAGTTTGCGACGCAAAAATTTCCTTCACGCTTTCTTCAATTTTTTTTTGCGACGAAAAATCGAAACTTGTGCCGGAACCGTCCGTGCGCGAATTGAACGAAACGCTGAATTTTCTGCCCGTAAATTTTTCCATTGCCGATTTTATTTTCGTGCAGAACGAAACGTATTCCGCGATTTTTGCCGATTGCGACGCAGTGCATTTTTCGCCCAGCAGAATTTCCGTGGTGCCGTCGTAAAAATCCGCAGTCGCAGCCAGTTCCACTTCAGCCATCAGCGCCGGTGTTGTTTCGGGGCAGTTGTCAAAAAATTTCACGCTGATTTTTTCCGCTGAATCGTCCGCCGAATTTTTTGCATCCGGATTTTCCGCCGAAAAATTCGCTGAATCCGCCTGCACCGCTGAAGTTGCACACGACAAAAAAAACGCCGCCAGAAAAACCGCACAAATTTCCGCAAGAAAAATTTTTTTCATTCCGCGCCCTCCGAATTTTCCGCGCAAAACGGATTTTTTTTCAGCACGTTAAAAACGCCTTCGTCCGCGCCAAACGGAACGATGCTCGGCTCGTGAAAATCAGGATTCACCACGATTCCCAAATCCAGGCAATGCAGCAGAAATTTTTTGTAATGCGCTTCGTCAATTTTCGGAAAAAGATACGGTCCTTTCCGCGTCCAGTATTTTGCGATGATTTTGTCGTACACGAACCAGTTTTTTTCTCCGCGGATTTTCAGTGCGCCGATTAAATCGTAAACCGAACGGGTGAGCGCTGCTTCAACGGGTGACGAAAGCCGGATTGTCCTGGAAGAATTTTCTGTGCCGCAAAGAATTTTTTCGTTCACCGCAAGAATGAAAATTTCCGTCGCCCAGGGAAAAGCCGGTGCAAAAACGATGCAATCCATCCGGTCAAAAGGAACGCTCTGCATCCACGGACGCCAGAAAAAAGTTTTTTGCGGACTGATTTTTGTCGCAAAGGAAATGCAGTCTTCTTTGCTGGCAAACGCGAAAATTTTCCGCCGTACTGATTCAGAAAAAAATAATTCGTTCACGGATTTTTCCAGCCGATGCGAAAAGCAGGTTTTAAAGCTTCCGGTTGCGCCGCGGTCAAGTGCATTTTTCAGCACGGTAAAAGATGCGCCGCCCCAGCCCAAAATCGCCCTGCCGTTTTCCTGAAAAAGATCAGTGAGCCTGACGGATTTTTCCGTGTACAAAAAAGTTCCGCGTGCACGTTTTACGTTTCCGTAGCGCAAAAAAATTTCTTCCCTTAAAAAATCGATTCCGTTCATTTTCGCGGATTATACAAAAAAAATTTCTGCGTGTCATTTGCCGACGCAAAATCTGCTGAACACATTTTCCAGCACGTCGTCCGGTGAAACTTCGCCCGTCACTTCGCCCAGACTGTCCAGCGCATCTTCCAGATCCTGCACCACCGCATCCAGTCCCAGTTCGCCGCTTCGTGAAATTTTCAGCGCGTGTTCAATCCGCTCCAGCGATTCTTCCACGGATTTTTTTTGCCTGAACGAACCCAGACCGATTTTTTCCGCCGAAGGTTCCCTGCCGCACAGAATAATTTTTTTCGCCTCCGAAACCAGTTCATCAAGCCCCGCGGAATTTTTTGCAGAAACCAGAATCGTAGGATTCCAGAAATTTTTTTCTTCCTGCGGAATTTCAGATTTTTCGTCGCATTTGTTCAGCACGGCAACCACGGGAATTTTCTGCTGCATCATGAAATTCCTGTCGTCATCGTCCATGCCTTTTTTCGCGTCAATCAGATAAAAAATTACGTCCGCCGATTCGCTCAGACTTTTTGCATTTTCCACGCCGCGCCGTTCGATTTCGTCGTCAGTTTCCCTGATTCCTGCCGTGTCAAAAAGCCGCACTGGAATTCCGCCGAAATCCGCAAAACTTTCAAGCCAGTCCCGGGTAGTTCCTTCCGTTCCGCTGACGATGGCACGTTCTTCTTTTAAAAGCGCGTTGAACAGACTGGATTTTCCTGCGTTGGTTTTTCCGCACAGAACGATTTTTGCACCGTCCTGAAAAATTTTTTCCGAACTCCAGGAAGCCGAAAGTTCCGCGAGATTTTTTTTCACCTGAACGAGTGGCGCTGAATCAAAACTGTCCGCGAAATTTTCTTCGTCTTCAGGATATTCGATTTCCACCTGAATCGACGCCAGAATTTCCACCACGGATTTTTTTATTTCTTCAATGCGCGAAAAAAGATTTCCGTCCAGACGACCTGCTGCACGACTTCGGGAAAATTCCGTCCGGCTGTCGATGATTTCCTTTACGGCTTCTGCCCGCGTCAAATCGGTTTTTCCGTTTACGAACGCACGAAAAGTAAATTCGCCCCGTTCCGCTGACCGAAATCCGTTCTGCAAAAAAATCGAAATGATTGCCTTTACCACGCCCACGCCGCCATGACAGAAAACTTCGATCATGTCTTCGCCCGTAAACGATTTTGGTTCTTTGTAAACGCCCACCATTACTTCGTCGATTTTTTTTCCGTCCGCGGGATTTATGATCCATCCGTGAACGAGGGAATTTCCTTCCGCCGAAAGGATTGCGTTTTTCCGCGAAAAAAATTCTGCAAAAAGTTCCGCCGAATTCTTTCCGCTTGCACGGACGATTCCGATGGCGCAGGGAACTAAAGGAGTTGCAACTGCTGCAATGGGTTCGCCGCTTGTGTAGCCGAGATTAGTCACCTGAATGCGCTCCCAGCGGTTCCACGAAAAGAAAATTCTGCGACGGATTTATGAATTCGCTTTCGTTTTCGCGCTCCAGAATGTGATTCCAGATTGAAATCATCTGCTCGGAATGCTTTTTTTCTTCCGCCGAAATTTGTTCCGCCGAATCCGCTGAATTTTTTTCTGCACCGGAACTGAACGCCGGAATTCGTTTCTGCAAATCGCATTCGTTCTGATGCCACGGAGAAATTTCAGAATCTTTGGGGTCGGGACTGATGTCTTCGTAATTTCCGCCGGAATTATTCCAGTACATGTAGCCGCGGTTCAGCCCGTCACGCACGCCGAAAATTTCGCGCAGAACGTAATTTTTGTTGTAGTACGCACGGTCATGACGAACGTTCATTTTAAACGCCTGCACCCACGGACGAACGACGATTCTGTTTCTGCCGATGACCGTATTTCTGTACGAACCGAAAAAATAAATTCTGTAGGCGCGCTCTTCAAACGGTTTGTATTCCAGAAAATCCTGTTCAAAATGCGACGGATAAAACATGGGGCAGATTACATCCACGTATTCGCTCATGAGTTCCACGTCCTGACCTGTCCGCGTTCCGCTTCTGTACCAGCCGTTTGCTCCGTAAATGTCGATTCCGATGGGCGCGTCAATATTTTCCCGGGCGTAAGACAAAAACGAAACCAGCGCACTTTCCTTGTCCATGCCTTCGCTTTTCCAGCGATAAACCGCCGAACCCAGATTTATTCCGTCAGTAGGAAAACGGATGTAGTCAAACTGAATTTCGTCAAATCCGCGTTCAATAAGTTCGCGGGCAATTTCGATGTTGTATTCCCAGACTTCTTCGCTGTAAGGATCGACCCAGTTTTCGTCGTAGTAGGAAGTTCCCGTTTCGCCTTCCTGTTTTCCGCGGATTCCCACCCAGGGAGAATTTGTTTTCGCGTTCCACACTGCATATTTTCCGCCGGAGTACGCCGCCAGATTCCGGTCTTTAAAAACGACGATTCGCGCAATCAGGTAGATTCCGTCTTTTTTCATTTCGTCCACCACCTGCTCCACGTTGATTTTGTACTGCGTAACTTTTCCCTTTTCCTTTAAATCCGGATTGTTCGGTTCAAAGCGCAGAAGTCCGTAGTCGTCCTTCATGTCGATTACTGCCGCATTCAGGGAATTTTCCGCGATGATTTTTTTGTACTTGACGATTCCTTCCATGGTTCGCAGCTGATAAACCGAAGTGTACACCGCTTTTTTTCCGTTCGATTTTTCGCCCCAGGGAGTAAGGATTACGTCAGGATTCAAAAGCCACAGTTCCTTTAATTCCAGCGGATTTTCAAGCCCCGTTTCGCTTTCCGGAATGAACGCAGAATTTACGATGGAGCGCGCGGAATTCATTTTTTTTGACCAGACTGAAAAATTCGGCACGTCTGAAATTTTTCCGTCGGCAAGGGAAAGGGACGAAATTTTTCCCACAGTTGAAAAAATTAAACTTGAGCCAGTCTGACAGAGTCCGTCAATGGTGTCGCACGGATTTTCGCCCTGATAAATTTTTTCGCCTTTTTTTGTTTTCCAGTTGAACCGGTAAATGTTCGGCAAAAACGACTGGGACAGATAAATTTCAGAATAAACGTTTCCCGCGGAATCCTTGCACAGAACAGGAATTATGTCCGCGATTTCGTCCACCTGGGTCAAACTCGGCATGATTGCAAAACCGGCGCTTACGTCAATCCACGCAGGCTTTTTTGCGTCCAGGCGATAATAACTGAATCCGTAAATGGGGTGCGACATGAAAACAACGATTTCGCTTCCGGAAATTTCGCCGTCTTTGGAATAAACCGGCATATGCGAAACCGCCACCGCTTTCAGTCCCGCAGTGTTTCTGCTGGTGGAACCGATGGACGCCCAGGATTTTCCGCCGTCACGCGTAACGAAAACTTCATTTTTTGTCGCCGTCACCAGAACGTCCGGATCAAACGGGTCTGCTGCAATGTCCTTTAAAAGCGCCGGTTTTTTTACGAGGGAATTCTGCTTTCCGTCGTATTTTTTTACGGTTAAATACGGAAGTCCGTCGTTGCATTCGGCAAAAGATTTTAAATCTGCGGAAGAAACTACGCCCCGGTCAGTAAGAAAAAACCATCGCGCGGAAGTTTTTAAAATTCGCTGAACTTTTCCGTCAATCCAGAGCGGGTTCGCAATTCCGCTGGGCAAAATTTGAAAAAGTCCTGCATCCGTTCCGATTAAAAACGGCGAATCACCCTGCACCGATTTTTTTTCAGGCAGATTTTCGGGAAGCTGATAAAGCGGTTTTGTCTGTCCGAAAGAAAATTCCGCCAGCGCAAAAAAAATCAGCGCGGACAGAATTTTTTTTTGATTTTTATAAAAAATTTTTGAAGTGCACGATTTAAAAAAAAATGTTCCCATGCACTTTGTATCGGCAGACGCGGATTAAAATTTAATGCTAATCCTGATTAACGTTAATCCTGACGCAAAAGAAGGTCGCCGTCTTTTATCCAGCCGAATTTTCTGAGCGGAACCGAAACGCCCCAGGAAATCAGCGCAGGAAGAACGAACGAAATCAAAATCAGTCCGGTCCAGTCCACGGGAGACGGAAAAATTGCACCTGCTCCGTTTAAAATTGCAGTTTCAGCCGGCTCGAACCATCCCGTTACCACACCGATTTGACCGACCAGTCCGCAGGTTCCCATGCCCGACGAAACCGCCGCACCGTTCATCTGCATTTTAAAGATGCACGTAGAAATCGGCCCGGTTACCGCAGAAGCAACAGTTGGCGCAATCCATATCCGCGGATTTTTTACGATGTTCGGCAACTGCAACATGGAAGTTCCCAGTCCCTGCGAAAGAATTCCGCTCCATCCGTTTTCGCGAAAACTTATTACGGCAAAACCCACCATCTGCGCACAGCATCCTGCCACCGCCGCACCGCCAGCCAGCCCCGTAAGTCCCAGAGCCGCACAAATCGCCGCAGAACTGACCGGAAGCGTCAACAAAATTCCCACGATTACCGAAATCAGCACGCCCATCAAAAAAGGCCGCAGAGTCGTCGCCCAGACAATCAGTGAGCCGAAAGCCGAAGCCGCCCTGCCGATTTTATCCGCGAAAA
Source organism: uncultured Treponema sp. (assembly GCA_964483515.1). Classification (GTDB taxonomy): domain Bacteria; phylum Spirochaetota; class Spirochaetia; order Treponematales; family Treponemataceae; genus Treponema_D. Next base: position 925 of record CAZACA010000106.1, on the reverse strand, counting down.
GAAGCGTAAAAAAAACGCCAGCAAGAATCGTCACCAGCGGAGTTACGATTATGTCGACTTTTGTTTTTTTGCTGACGAACGAACCGCATTCGCAGGAAAGAATTGCAATCACCAGAACCGCTAAAGGTCCGCCCGCGCCGCCAGTAACATTTGCCGCTGCACCCACTGCCGCCAGAGTAAAAAGCACCAGCGATGAAGCGCCCATTGCATAACCGATTCCCACAGCCATTGCCGCGCCCACCACATGGGATTCCGAAGCGAACGTTCCCGATTTCACCAGAAATTCAAAAAACGGATTCGTTCCCAGCCGGAGAAGCTGCTGACCCAGAGTTTTTACGATTGTTCCGATTAAAAGCGATGCAAATAATCCCTGCGCCATTCCGCTCATGGCGTCCACCAAATAACGTTTTGCGTATCTGTTCATTTTTTCCTCTTGTTTTGCTGACAGTGATAGGAGCATCCGTGGGCCCGTTAGACAAGAGTTTTGCCGACAGTCATCAAAGTTTTTGTTTGCGCGACTATAGCAGAAAATTTTTTTTTTCAAAAGGGATTTTTCGCGGATTTTTGGGGGGATGATTTTTACCGTGCAAAAAAAAATTCGCCCAGTGCAAAAAAATGCATTGAGCGAAAAAAAAATCAATTATTCTTCGTTGCTGCTTTCGGTCAAACCAGTAAGTTCGCCGTTTGTGACTTTGTACTCAGCGAATGTTTTATCGTCGTAAACAAGGGTAATCGTTTCGCCTTCTTTTGTAACGTCGCCGGTGTAAGTTCCGGTGTAGGTTCCTTTGTAGGAAAAGGAGCCGAAGGATTCAGCTTCTTCATACAGAAAAGTTCCGTCATCGTAGAAAGTAATAAATGTAATTCTACCGTCGTCGCTGATGTCGAATTTTTTTACGACGCTCGGATCATCGTCATCACTTGAACA
>CAZACA010000105.1:0-6992 GCA_964483515.1 uncultured Treponema sp. | reverse complement strand
CCCACGTGTGAACAAATACGGTCATTTTTTTTCTCCGAGAATTTTATTGAGTGCGCAGAAAAATGCGGAAGTTTCCAGTTTCAGCGTGGAAAAATCGTGACGAAGCAAAAATACGCCGATGCAGAATTTTATCGTCCTGAAAAACAAAATAATTTTTTCGCTGAATTTTAAATACCGGCAAAAAAACGAAAGGTAGAATCCGTTCCGGATCATGTAAAAATATCGTGCGTCGCTGCGAATCGTTACGTTCCACTTTAAAATTTTTTTTGAACCGTCGCCTAACCGATGATTTATTTTCACCGATGGAACTGTCAGAATTTTCATTCCGTTTGATACGGCACGCCAGCACCATTCAAAATCAACGTAGTCAATGAAAAGTTTTTCGTCCATGAGTCCTGCGCGTTCAAAAGTTTTTCTTGCAATCAGCGAACCCGACGAAATTGCGTGCTGAACGAAAACCGGTTCGCGGACGCCTGAAATGCCCCTGAACTTTTTTATCATCACCGGTGAAAAAATATTTTTTACGCTGTCAAAAAAAATCGGACAGTAAACATCCGCGGAATTTTTCTGAATGAAAGGCAAAAACGACTGCACGTAATTTTCAGGAAAAATCGTGTCCTGGTCGCTCAGAAGAATCCATTGCGCACCGAGTTCAAAAGATTTTTCTATTCCGCGATTTTGCGCAAAAGCGATTCCCATGTTTTTTTCCAGCTGAACGATTTGAATTTTTTCGTTTTCAAGACCGAAATTTTCCGCGCTGTTTTTTACGACGATAATTTTTTCAACCTGGTTTTGCAGGGAAAAAATCGTTTTCTGCAACTGCGAAATTTCAGGCCTGTAAGTAACGATGACGGCAAAAGTTTTCATTGCAAAATTCCTGAAGTCCGGAGCGAAGCGTATCCGTAAAAAAGAATGGACAAAACCGGAATAAAACGCAAAACGCTTTTTTCCTTTATTTTTATTTTTGAATACATATTGAACGAATATAAAACAAAAACCGTCGTATAAAATTCAGCGAATCGAACGGAAACTACAGGCAATGCCATCTGGTTCAGCCAGAAGTAAAAACAAAGTCCGAACGAATACGCTTTCATCAAAATGAAATTTTTACCGTCTTTTTCGTTTAAAAAAATCGAAAGAAAAACAAACAAAATCAGAAGATAAACGTATTTTAAATTAAGCGGAGTTGCATTTGTTATAACGTTTCCGGCTTTGTTCAGTTTGAAAAATTTTTCTGCGGAATAAAAAAAATTCCTGAAATCGGCTCCGGCTTTTTTTCCGATCGTCAATGCAAACAAAAATCCCAGAACCGGAAGCAGAATGTAAATTTTCTTTTTCGCAGAAATTTTCTGATAAAAATAAAATAAAAATAAAGACAATGCGGAATAATGAAAAAGAACTGCAACTGCGGATTTTAAAAAAAATGAAAAATCATCGCGATGCTCCAAATCGTCAGCGGCGCACAAAAAAATTCCGATGGCACACGCTGCCCGAATTTGCGTATATTCCTGAATCCAGTAAAAAGCAAAAATATACGAAGCGAAAATTAAAAGCCGATTTTTATCGCAACATCGTTTAATCGCTTTCCATTTCAAATTCAGCGCCAGAAACGATGAAAATAAATAAATTGTAAATAACGACGAGCGGAAAAAAATATCGTTTAAATATCGGAGCAAAGAAAAAAACGGTTCCGTGGATTCCCACCCGCCATAAAATTTTCCGCGGACAAAAATATTATAGTAGCCGAAATAATCCGCGCTTTTTCCAAAAACTTGAAGCGAACTAAAAAAAGAAAAAATTAAAATCAGGTAAAATGCGGCAAAGTTGAAGGTACTTTTTCCAATCGATTTCATTCCCTTATCATTCCCCCGCACATTCTTCCACGTCGTCGCAGGTTTCTTCCACGAAAAATCCGCCGTTTTCTGCAAGCGGTTTCAGCCTGTCAAAATAATCAGGGAAAATTTCCGCGCGCGATGAATTGCATCTGTATAAAACAACCGAATCGTAATTTTTCAGCCGTGCGAGCAAAAGTTCAGCCATCTGCCAGCCCACGTTCTGTACGACAAGAATTTCGTTTTCGCTGAATGAGCCGCCTTTTTCGCTTTTGAGGAAATCTTTGAATGCCAGAAGTTTTTTCTGCCTGCCTTTCTGCAAATCTACGGCGGAAGAAAGAATCGCGCAACGTTTCATAAAAAATCCGGATTATAACAACGCATTGTCAATCGAAATGTCCATGACATATCATTATTGCGCAATATTATAATCAGATTTCATTAAAGTCAACGGTGGAACTATAAAATGTCATTATCATGGCTCCATGGCAAAATCATTCAGGGAAAATCTCAGGGACGAATTAAATTATCAGGACATGAAAGTGAAGGAACTTTCCGCCGCCACAGGAATTCCCAAACCCACGCTGGACTGTTATCTGAGCGCACGACAGGTGATTCCGCCGGCTGACATTGCCGTAAAAATCGCCGGAGCACTGAACACCAGCGTAGAATTTCTGGTAACGGGCGAAGACGAAAAAATCGTGCCCAGGGAATTTGCCGCATTTGAAAAATTCCGCGAACTTTTAACCGATTTTGCCAGACTCTCCCAGGATTCCGCGGAAAAACTGAAAATAATGATTCACGCCCTCGCCGAAACCGAAAGCAAAATGCACTGAACCGGAAAATGCGGAAAACCTACCTTGCCCTGCGGATAAAAAGCGGAAAGCATTTCATCCGGTGTGCGGGACTCGAAAATTTTCTGCGGACGTTTTTTGCAGGTGAAAGCAATTCGCTTACCGTTACGATTTTTTCGCGGCCGTCAAAAAGTTTCCCGTGCGATTCCATTTTTAGTGTGCTGCTTTTTTCCATAGCGCCTCCTTCTGCATATATATTCCCGAAAAAAAAAATTTTCTGCCCGTTTTCAGCCCCAAAATCGAAAAAAAAAGCGAATTTTTTCCGCGGAAAGAAATGTCATGAATTCATGCAAAAAACAGAAAATCGCACTTGACGAAAAATTTCAAATTCTATATAGTTCTGCTTACGTTGAACCCAACGGATGGGCTACTAGCTCAGTAGGTAGAGCAACGCCCTTTTAAGGCGTGGGTCTCGTGTTCGAATCACGAGTAGCTCAATCAGGCACTTGCAGGACGCAGGTGCTTTTTTTTTATTTCATGGAAAACGCAACAAAAACTTCGCTTTTCGTCATCGACATGCAGAACGATTTCGTGCAGAAAAATTCGGCGGTGTACGTTTCGGGCGCAAAAAAGACGATTCCGCGCATAAAATCGCTGGTGGAAAAATCCCGGAAAAACGGCTGGAAGATTTTTTTCATTATCCGCGAACACGAAAAAGACGGAAGCGACGCAGAAAACTACAGGAAAAAATTTTTTCAGCAGGGAAAAGGATTCTGCATCCGCGGAACGGAAGGCTTTGAAATCGTAAGGGAACTTTCGCCGCAAAAAAACGACACGATTTTCGTCAAAAAAAGAAACAGCGCGTTTTTCGGCACTGACCTGCACCGGATTCTTCAGCAGGAAAAAATCGAAAACATCGTAATCTGCGGAACCCAGTACCCCAACTGCATCCGCGGAACGGCAGCAGACGCCATGAGTTTCGGCTACAGGACGATTGTCTGCACGGACGCTTCATCGGCAAAATCGAAATTCATCGCACGGGCAAACATCCGCGACATGAAAAACATGGGAATCGAATGCATTCCGCTGAAAAAAATCGATCTGCTCTGCCTGCGCTAAACTTTTTCCTGAAAATGGCTGAACGTCATTCCGAAACTTGCGCGGCCCTGAGTTACCGAACGGAGCGTAGTAGAAAATCCGAACATTTTTGCCATCGGTGCCTTTGCGTGGATTATGTTTCCGCCCGATTTTTCGTCCATGCTTGAAATCATTCCGCCGCGCTGGGTAATCTGGCTCATGGCATCACCCACGAATTCCGACGGACATTCGATGTCGACGTTCATGACCGGTTCCAGAAGTTTCGGACACGAAGCTGAACATACTTTGTCGAACGCTTCAGCCGCCGCCGCTTCAAATGCAAAAGTCGTGGAAGTGTTTTCGTCGTAAAAAATCGAAGTAAGCGTAATTCCCACGTCGGTACATGGATAGCCCATTTTTATGCCCGAAGAAAAGCAGCTGTTTATGCTGTGTTCAACGGCGTCAAAAATTTCCTGAGGAACTGCTGAATCTTTCACGGCGCAGGTGTACGAATTTCCGCTTCCCATGGGACGCTGTTCTGCGTGAAGGGAAAGTTTTGCCGAATTTTCTTTTCCGCCCAGAACCCTGGAATATTCTTCTGAAAAATCCGCGGAAGACGAAATTGATTCGCGGTACGTAACCTGGGGAGAACCTACGCGGCACTGAACTTTAAAATCGTCACGGATTCGCGTCACCAGAACGTCCAGATGCAGTTCGCCCATGCCCGAAATTATGAGCTGACCGGTTTCTTCGTCGTCACGATGAACGAAAGTGGGGTCTTCGCGGCTTAAAGTTTCCAGCGTTTCCTGCAGTTTGTCACGGTCGCCCATGGTTTCAGGTTCAATGGCAACGGAAATGACGGGTTCAGGGAATTTTACGCTTTCAAGCAGAACCGGAAATCCTTCGCTTCCCAGAGTGTCGCCCGTCTGTGCAAGTTTCAGCCCCACAAAAACCGCAATGTCGCCTGCACTTACGCTGTCCATCTGTTCCATACGGTTTGCATTTACGCGCAGAATCCTGTTTACGCGCTCGCGTTTCTTTTTGCCCACGTTGAAAATCTGCGTTCCGGTAGAAATTTTTCCTGCATACATCCGCACGAAACAGAGAATTCCGGCTTCCCTGTCGTACTGAATTTTAAAAACCAGTCCCGAAGGAAATTTCGCATCAGGGTCGCATTTTACGAGAACTTTTTCTTCTTCATTTTTTTTGACGTGAATTCCTTCAGCGGGGGGAACTTCATCCGGCGACGGCAAAAAATCCACGATGGCGTCAATTAACGGCTGAACTCCCTGATTATGACGGCTGGAACCGCACAGAAACGGCACCAGATTCCGGCTGACCGTAGATTTCCTTATGGAAGATACAAGCTGTTCCACGGAAATTTCCCTGCCTTCAATGTAAAGTTCTGCAAGTTCTTCGTCGGCGGAAGCAACTGCATCCACAAGTTTTTCGCGCCATTTCTGAGCCGCATCCCTATATTTTTCGCTGATTTCGTCTTCGCTGAATTTTTCGCCTTCTGATTCCGCATCGTACCGGATTTCCTTCATCCGGAGCAAATCGATTACGCCTTCAAAATCCTGCCCTGCTCCCATGGGAATTTCCAGCGCAACGGTTTCGCAGCCGAATTTTTCCTTTACGTCGTTCATGGCACCGAAAAAATCCGCGCCCACCCTGTCCATTTTGTTCACGAAGCAAATCCGCGGAACGTTAAATTCATCCGCCTGCTTCCAGACAGTTTCAGTCTGCGGCTGAACCCATCCGACGGCACAAATTACCGCCACCGCACCGTCCAGAACCCGCAGCGAACGCTCCACTTCCGCAGTAAAATCCACGTGGCCCGGCGTGTCGATGATGTTGATTTTATGGCCTTTCCATTCCGTAGTGATTGCAGCCGAAGCAATGGTAATTCCGCGCTCCTGTTCCTGCTTCATGAAATCCATGGTTGCAGCCCCGTCGTCTATTTCGCCGATTTTGTGAATTTTGCCTGAATAATAAAGAATCCGTTCGGTAGTAGTCGTTTTTCCGGCATCGATGTGCGCCATAATGCCGATGTTTCGCATTTTTTCCAACATAAAAAATCCTGATTGTCCGCAGAAAATCCGCGGAAAGATTGCGCCATTTTAAAAAAATCGCCATACGGTGTCAAGGAATCAGAAATTTGCCCTCGCCGAATTTTTATGCTATAATTTTTTTCATCAGGGAAAAAATTTACACACAGGTGGTCATATGGTTACTCTTTTGGTAGTGGACGATTCCGAAATCGACAGATCAGTTCTGAAGAATATTTTGGCGACTTATTACAATGTAATCGATGCAAGCAGCGGATATGCGGCACTGGAAATTCTGAACAACCCCACGCTGCAGATCGACGGACTGATTCTGGACATAAACATGCCGGGTCTGGGCGGATTTGAAGTCCTGAGTCTTCTGGATAAATCACGGCACGCAGGAATGCAGACGGTTCTGATTTCCGCGGAAGTGCAGAAAGGCAACATCATAAAGGCAGCGAATTTCGGTGTGGCAGGATTTTTGAAAAAGCCTTACGACAGCAATCAGATTCTTGCAAAATTAAAGACGATTTTCGCCAGAAAGGAAAATCCGCAGCAGTCTTCGTCAAAAGATTTCATTTCCGACAGCGAACTGAAGGCGACGGCAATTTACGCGGAAAAATTACGGCGCGTCTATCTGACTTTTTTAAAAAGCGAAAAACGGACTGACGAACTTTACATTCGTGTAAGCGAAACCGTTCACATCATGCTGGAAAATTATTTTGCTGCAAAAGCACCCCGCGACCTTTCCATTGAAGCCATCGAAATAATCAGCCAGGCATCATATTTTTACGACATCGGACGAATCGTCGTGCGGCAGGAAAAATTCAAGGTAGTTTCACAGGCGGACATCGACGACATTCCCGAAACCCATACGATTTCCGGCGCGGATTTGGTGGGCGTAAACAGTTCACCGAGCGTTGCGTATTTCGTAAAAATCTGCTCGGACATCTGCATGCATCATCACGAACGGTACGACGGACGCGGAATGCCCCACGGATTAAAAAGCAGCATCAACAACATTTACACGCAGATGTGCGCCATTGCCATAGAATTCTGCACGAATTTCTTTTCTTCCGATGAAAAAGTCAGCACCGGTCAGTTCAACCGCGTAATGAACACGATTCTGGAAGACCGTGACGCATTCAGGCCCGACGTCGTGGAATTGCTGCAAAATTGCCAGCAGGACATAGTGAATCATTTTTCACGGTAATCTTTTAGCGCGGAAGATTTTTTTCCGC